>CBDUSX010000347.1:0-3320 GCA_965369935.1 uncultured bacterium | reverse complement strand
CGGCGGATGATCCGGCCAGGCGTGGCCTCGGTGACCCTGCCCTCAAGCACGACCGGCACGCCGTTGACCAGCACCGCGTCAATGCCGATAGGCGCGCGGCGCGGATCCTGGTAGGTGGCCGTGTCAATGACGGTGGCGGGGTCGAACACCACCACATCGGCGGCATAGCCCGCCTCGATGAGGCCACGATCCCGCAGGGTCAGGATGTCCGCGGGCAGGGAGGTCATCTTGCGCACCGCGTCGGGCAGCTTCAGCACCGGCTGCTCGCGGGTGTAGCGGCCCACCACGCGGGGGAATGTGCCGAAGTGGCGCGGGTGGGGCCGGGTGGGGTCGGGACGGCCGGGCACGCCCAGGAACAGGCCGTCGGAGCCGATGGCCACCGCCGGATGGCGCATGATTTCGAACACGTCCCTCTCGTCCATGCAGAAATAAATGCCCAGGGTTTTCGCATGGTCGGCGATGAGCAGGTCCAGCAGGGCGTCCACCGGCTTTTTGTCTTCCCTGGCCGCGATTTCCTCCAGGTTCAGGCCGGCAAAGGCCGGATTGGAGGGAGAGTCGGCGACAACGGCGTCTTCCCATTTCGCCACCCGCGCCGAGCCGTCCGCAATCGATTTCAGGGTTTCCGCCCGGATTTTCTTCCGTGTGGGCTTGTCCCGCAGGCGCTCCACAAGGCTCTCGCTGCCGCCCTCATGCACCCACTGGGGCAGCAGGGTCTTCATGCCGGTGCTGGCCGCGGTGTAGGGATATTGGTCGCAGGTCAGGGCGATGCCCTCCGCCCGCGCCCGGTCTATCAGGTCCAGCACCTTGCCGGCCAGCCCCCAATTGGAGGGGTTGGTCACCTTGAGGTGGGAAATCTGGGCGTAGGCGCCCGCGTTGCGCGCGATGGTGATGGTTTCGGCGATAGAGTCCAGCACCCCCGCGCCCTCGTCGCGCATGTGGGTGAAGTAGCCGCCGCCGTATTTGGCGGCGATTTTGGCCAGTTGTGTGATCTCCTCGGCATCCCCGTAGCAGGAGGGGGGATAGATCAGCCCCGTGGACAGCCCGTGGGCGCCCGCCTCCATGGCCTCGGCGATCATGGCCTGCATGGCCACAAGCTCCTTTGGCTTGGGCGGCCGTTCCTCCACGCCCATGACGCCGCAGCGCACGGTGACGTGGCCCACCAGCGGCACGATATTGACCGCGGCGGGAGGGAGGGCGTTCAGGAATTCCGCATAGCTCCGCCAGCCGTAGTCCAGCCCGGAGTCCAGAAAGGAGCATACTTCCTGCAGCAACGTAAGCCGCTCGGGCACCACGGGCGCCGGCGAAAAGCCGCAATTGCCCGTCACCACCGTGGTCACCCCTTGCAGGGTCTTGCCGCTCACCAGGGGGTTGAGGGGCAGGTTGAAGTCGTCGTGGGTGTGGATGTCGATGAAGCCGGGGCAGACGATGCGCCCCTCGGCGGCGATGTGCTCCCGGGCCTGGCTCTTGTCCAGGTCGCCCACCTCCGCGATGCGCCCGGCGCTGATGCCCACGTCCGCGCGCCGGGCATCCGCCCCGGTGCCGTCCAGCAGATCCGCGCCGCTGATCACGAGGTCAAAGGCCATTCGGAATTACCCCCCGGGCGGCGTCCTAAACGGGTTACTGCAGCGGCTTTACGCCGCCCACCCTGTGCGCCACCGTCGTTTTTATCCGCCTGTGCAAGGTCCGCTGAATATGCCATAACTCAGGTGATTTACCAAGCACGCCCACCCGCGGAGCCGAGGCGGCCATGGACTGGCAGGAACTCTTTTCCCAACTCGATGCACAGTTGGCCGGCTTGGCCGCCCGGGGGATTCACCACCTCAACATTGCGCCCGACGAGGCCCTGGCGGAAAAGCTGAGGGCATTGGCCGGGCCGCCCCCTAGGGTGGATACCGCGGAAGACGCCGCGGCGCCGCCTGGCGGGCCGCGCGGACGCGGCGCGCGGCTGGCCGCCCAACTCCGCTCCGGCGGAGCCCCATCCCCGCCGCAAGTTTCCCCACCCGGCGCCCCCACAGTGGAGCCTTCCGTGCCGCCTCCGCAAGGCGGCGCCCTGGAGGCGTTGCGCCTGCAATATCAGGACTGCACGGCCTGCGGGCTGAGCGCCGCGCGCAACAGCGTCGTCTTCGGCGTGGGCCACCCCCGCCCGGCCATCATGTTCATCGGAGAGGGGCCGGGGGCCGAGGAGGATCAGCAGGGCCTGCCTTTCGTGGGCAGGGCCGGGGCGCTGCTGACGGGACTGATCCAGGCCCTGGGGCTGACGCGGGAGGACGTATACATTACCAACGTGGTGAAGTGCCGCCCCCCAAGCAATCGCAACCCGCAGCCCGGGGAGATCGCCGCCTGCCGGCCCATTCTGACCAGGCAGATCGAAGCGCTCGACCCGCGGCTGATCGTGACCCTGGGCAACGTTCCCCTGAAGGCGCTCAGGCCCGATGCCGGTGGAATCACCAGGGAGCGGGGCCGCCCGTTTCCCTACGGCAACTGCCAGGTGCTGCCCACCTTTCACCCCTCCTACCTGCTGCGCAGCCCCGCGGCCATCCGCACCTGCTGGATGGATTTCAAGCAGGCCCTGCATTTGGCCTACTCTGCGCCGTCCACCTAGGCCGCTGATTCCAATGGCGATCCCTCTCCCGTATGGCCGCGCGCTTGCATAACCTGCTTAACGCAAAGCGAACACGGAGGTTTGCCCGGGCGCATACCCGTAAGGATCGCGGGTGACGGGCGCACGGGATTTCACAATCGGGAAGTGGAGGCGCGCGATAGGACGTCCGCGCCGAATTTTGCGCCAAGCGCAGGGAGCCCCGCGGAAGCATGGAAGCCCAGACCCAGTTGGATCGTTTCCGTCTCAATGACAAGTCACTCCTGACCAGGCTCAGGGAATGGCTGCTGCCTTTTGCCCTGATCGTCATCGCCAGTTCCCTGACCTTCTTCGCCACCAGTCTGCTGGACTTCGGGCTGGCCGGCGAACTGCCCGATTTCTGGCGCACCCTGTTTTTCAGCGATCCCGCCTCGGCGGTGAACGACGTGGGCAACCTGGCCGAAGTGCTGATCGGCGTGCTGGGGCTGACCCTGACCGTCGTGGCCATCGTCGTGCAGCTGGCCGCCCAGCGCTACACCCCCAAGCTGGTGGACTTGTTTCTGGCGGACCGCGTGAACATCCTCACCTTTCTGGGGATGGTGTTCGTCACCGTGTTCTGCATCTGGATCATCTACTCCACGCGCTCCAACTATGTGCCCGTTTACGGCAAGCTGTTGCTGATGGTGCTGACCACGGTGCTGCTGACCCTGCTGATCCCCTACTTCCGTTACGTGTTCAAATT
>CBDUSX010000346.1:0-3343 GCA_965369935.1 uncultured bacterium | reverse complement strand
CATCATGATCAGCCGCACGGGCTGGGGCCCCCACTTGGGCTTACCGAAATCCAGCACCCCTTCCTGGGCCTGATAAGAACCTACGCCCATGGCGGAGAACTGCACCCGCCCCGATTTGAGGGGCACCATGCGGGAAATGTCGTTCTTGGCCGGAACGACCCGCAGCTTGTAGCCCTCTTGGGCCAGGGCGTTGCCGATGGCCACCGATACCGCGTAGCCGGAAGAGGTAGTGCCGTAGGCCGTCCACGCGAAGCGCTTCGGCAGGCCTTTGGCGGATGCCAGCCCGTTCATGCCGATGGCGATGCCCAGCACCAGCCCGGCAAAGGCAAGTTTGCTTAACCAGCTGTATTTTCGCTTCATGCTCGATTTCCCCCTGATATTTAGGGTTGCCTGATGTGATCTCTGCCGAAACCCGCCGGTGCGGCAATCAACACTTTCCCGCCAGGTTCCGCCGCCTACCCAAAGCCGCCTGCCTAAAGGCAGTGGCAGCCACTCGAATCGCAAGCCAAATGGGTACTTTCCAAATGGATAAACGGAAATTAAAAAATTGGAAGTTTGAAATAACACAATGGCGGGAGGATTACCAAGGCAAAATCCGCCGCGGAAAGCCGGGCGGCACACCGGCAAAACACGGCCAGCGATTGAGGCCGGGCCCCGGGGCCCTCAGGCCTGCTCGAATCTCAAGACGGCCCCGCAACCCGCTTCCGCCGACACGGCCACGCGGTCTCCCTCCTTGCCGCTTTGTTTGGCGAAGGGCACCCCGTTTTCTTCCAGCAGGGCCGCCGTGGCCGCAAGCTTTTCCACCGCCACGGTGAAGGCGGCGGGAAAGGGCAGGGAGGGCGCCGAAACGCCGGGCGCCTCGCCGGGCAAGGCCGCGGGGCTCACCAGCACAAAGCGCCCGCGGGGCAGGGCGAATCGCGAGACTTCCCCCTCGCGCAGCGGTTCCACGCCCAGCATGCGGGCGTAGCGCGAGCTGGCCTCCTCCACGTCCGCCACGCAGACCAGCACTTCCGTGAGCGCCACCACGCCGTTGGGATGCTCCAGCAGGTGGGGCTCCCACAGCAGGCCGGGGGTCTCGTGCTTGATGACGATCAGCATGCCCTCCGGCATTTCCTCCGGGGGCAGGCGCAGGTTGCGGAACTTCACCAGTTGTTGGCCGCTAGAGGTTTCCGCCATCCGCTCCAGCAGGTGCGGGGCGGACACGTCAAATCCGGCGGCGTTCAGGTGTGCCTGCGCGGCGGGAGAATCGTCGCAGCCGAAAGCCATGATGTGGATGCCGATGTGCCTGGCCACCATGGCCTCGATGCGCTCGTGGTTCAGGCTGGCGTCCACGATGGCGAGCAATTCCAGATACCCCGCCTTGAACATGGCGCAGCGGTTGCCGCTGCCCATGGGCACCACCGGGCCGCCGGCGGTGAGGGAACCGGAATGGCGCGAGACCGGCGTCAGCAGAAAACCCAGCCGGGTGTACGCCTCCTCCAGCAGCCCCATCTCCCGGTTGACGACGGCCAGGTGATCCAGACGCTTGATCGGCGAGTCCATCAGTCCCTCATTCGGTGGGTGGGCGCGCGGGCGGTTCCGCCGGGGCAAAGGAGAATCGCGCACTCCAGCGCCCCGCGGCGTCCGCACCGCAGTCGGTCCGTTAAACCGGATTGGCCGGTTTTTAGCAAACTGAGGGCAAATTGAGGGCAGGTTGGGCAGAAAGAATCGGCGGCAGGCCCAATCCGCGGCGCGGGGCAGGGCTCGAAAAAGCGGGCGAAGACCGCTGTGCGGGTTTTCCGTTAGCTGTCTTCCCCGAGGCTGCGCTCCACCGCGCCGGAGACGGAGAAGTAGCGCCGGTAGTCGAACTTCGCCTCCCGGTGCAGATAGTCCCCGCAGGGCTGGCGCCGGTAGAGCGACTGAAATTCCGGCAGGCGCTCCCGGATTTCCCCCAACGCCTCCACCAACCGCTCCACGTCCTCCGTGGTGTTGTAGATGCCGAAGCTGGCGCGCACCATGCCGCGGCGCAGTTCGACGTAGTCCTCCAATTCGCCCCGCATTTCTTCCTGCCCGCCCTCCAGGCTCAGCAAAATCAATTCCTTCACGTAGGGATGGGCACAGAAGCACTCGTTGCGCACGGCGATGTTGAAATAGTCGTTCAGCACGGCGGCCAGGAAGGCATGGTCGGCGTCCCGCAAATTGAAACTGATCGCCCCGGCGCGGGGGGCGATGGCGAGGTCCGGCTCCCCATAGATCACCAGACCCTCGAATTCTCCCAGGCGCGCCATGGCATGGCGGATCAGCGCCTCCTCCTTTTCCGCCACCAGTTCCATCCCCACCTTTTTCAGGGCGTACAGCGCCGCGGCCAGGCCCATGGCTCCTACGATATTGGGGGTGCCCGCTTCCTCGCGCTCAGGCAGTTGCTCCACCAACTCGTAGCTGTCCTCGCGCACCTCCTCCACCACGCCACCGCCGATTTCCGCCGGCGGCAGGCCCTGGAAAATATCCTTTCGCGCCACCAGCACCCCGGGAGAGCCGGGGGCGTAAATCTTGTGGCCGGAGAAGACCAGGGCGTCAATGCCGGCGGCCGGACGGGCGGGGTCGCTCATCACGATGGGCACGTGGGCGGCCATCTGCGCGGCATCCACCAGGATGCGCGTGCCGTAGCGGTGGCACAGCTCCGCGGCTTCGTAGATGGGGTTGACGATGCCGGTCACGTTGGAGACGCCCGTCAGCGCCACGAAGCACACCCGGCCCTCGTGTTCCCTGAGGGCCGCTTCCAGCGCCGCCAGATCGAGCTCGCCCAGCACGTAGTCCTCCCGCAGCACCCCCGGAATATGGATCACCTGCTCGAAGTTTTCGCGGTGGGGCAGGTCGTTGGAATGGTGTTCCATGATGCTGGCCAGTACCAGCGGCTTGTCCGGATATTTGCGGCGGAACACCCGCGACATGCGGTTCAGCCCCGCCGTGGCCCCGCTGCCCAGGAACACGCAGGTGTAGTCCTCGGGCGGGGCCTGCACGAAGTCCAGCACCATCTCGTGGCACCACGCAAACTCCCGCGTGCACAACTTGGCCCCGTTGTGAAGCAGGCTGTGGGTGCTGGCATAGTGGGGCAGGAACTCGCGCAGCACGTCGTCCACCACTTGCAGGCGCAGGGTGGTGGCCGTGCTGTCCAGGTAGACCCGGCGCCTGCGCCCACCCTCTTGCGTAATATAGGCGGTGTCCAGGCCGATGGCCCCTCCGGCCAGTTTGCGAAACCAGGCTTCCTGTTCGGAGCGGCCGCCGGAGCGGGGCTGGGCGGCCCGATCATGGAGCCTCGGAGCGGCGGACGGAGAGTGCAAGGTGGGTCTCCCGAATGGAGGCA
>CBDUSX010000345.1:0-3349 GCA_965369935.1 uncultured bacterium | reverse complement strand
TGCCGGCCCTCCTTGTCTCCCCCCGGCCGCTGGGCTAGACTGGGCGCCACAAGCCAAGCTCGATCCATCTGCCTTGCCCAAAGGGAGTTCCCCATGTTTCAAGCCCTGCCTGAGCGCGTGCGCATCCGGGAGGTGGGCCCCCGCGACGGCCTGCAAAACGAGGACACGTTCGTGCCCACGGAGGCGAAGAAGGCGTTCATCCGCAAGCTGGTGGATGCGGGCCTGCAGGCCATCGAAATCACCTCCTTCGTCAACCCCAAGTGGATTCCGGCCCTGGCCGACTGCGCGGACATCGGCGCGGAGTTCGGCACGACGGAAGGGGTGGCCACCAACGCCCTTGTGCCCAACATGAAGGGGCTGGAAAATGCCGAGGCCGCGGGCATGAAGGAGATCACCCTGTTTATGTCGGCCAGCGAGGGCCACAACAAGGCCAACATCAATAAGACCATCGGCGAAACCCTGAAGCTCTTCGCGGAGCTCCTGCCCACCGCCAAGGACAAGGGCATGCGGGTCAACGCGGCCCTGAGCACCGCCTTCGGCTGTCCCTTCGAAGGGGAGGTGGCGCCGGAGCAGGTGGTTTCCCTGACCCGCGAACTGCTGGACATGGGGGCGGACGAGATCGGCATCGCGGACACCATCGGCGTGGCCAATCCGCTGCAGGTGAAGCGGGTGATGGAGCAGGTGCTGCCCTATGCCGACGCGGAGCGGATCACCGTCCATTTCCACGACACCTACGGCACCGCCGTGGTGAACAACGTGGCGGCCATGGAGATGGGCATCACCTCCTTCGACGCGGCGGTGGGCGGGCTGGGCGGCTGCCCCTACGCCCCCGGCGCCTCGGGCAACGTGCCCACCGAGCACCTGGTCTACACCTTCGAGAAGATGGGCGTGAAGACCGGGGTGGACCTGGAAAAGCTGCTGGAAACCGCCCAGTTCATTCAGGATCAGCTCGGCCATCCGCTCGCCAGCAACGGCTTCCGCGCCTGGCTGGGCAAGAAAAAACACGCCGCGAAAAAGGCCGAAAGCCAGGCGGGCGCCTCCTGATCCCAGGTTCTGTTTGAGAGAACGATTCGCGGAGCCCCATCCCCCGCGCCCCGATTCCACCATGAAAACGGCCATATCCCAAACCCCACCGCCCCAACCCGGCGCTCCCGCCGGGGCGGGTGCTTCCGCCGCGCCGCCGCCTTTCGAGAACTCCCCCGAATCGAGGATTTTCCGCTTCGTGTACGAGGGCGGGTCGGCCCGGCCCCTGCGGGAATACCTGCTGGAGCGCTATGCCTATGGCCGCGGCGAGGGCTGGCGCGAGTCCTTCTATCCAAACAGGGTGCGGCTGAACGGAGCGCGGGTGGACGAGGGCACCGTCGTCGAGCCGGGGGGGCGGCTGGACTATCTGCACCTGCGCGGCGAGGAGCCTCCGCCTCCGGCCCTGGCCCCGCCGCTGTACGAGGACAGGTGGATGCTGGTGCTGCACAAGCCCGACTGCGTTCCGGTCAACCCCTCGGGCCTGTATTACTTCACCTGCCTGGCCCTGCTGGCCCGCGAGGCGCACGGCAATCCGGAGCTCTCGCCGGTGCACCGGCTGGACCTGGAAACCTCGGGGCCGCTGATCTTCTCCAAACGCAAAGCCGACCGGAGCGCCTTCCACCGGTTGTTTCAGGACAAGACCATCCGCAAATTTTACCGGGCGCTGGTGCACGGCGCCTTTCCGCAGGCTTTGCGGGAAATTTCGGGGAGGATCGTCCCCCATCCCGCCTCGGCCATCGCCACCAAGCTCTGTCTCGATCCGGAAGGCGGGCCGGAGCATTCCCTGACGCGCATCCTCGGGGTGCGCCGCCGCGCTTCCTTCTCCGAGCTGGAGCTGGAGCCGGTGACCGGCAAGACCAACCAGTTGCGCGTCCATCTGGCGGCGGTGGGCACGCCCATCGTGGGAGACAAGAAGTACCACCCGGACGAGGGGGTGTTCCTGGACTGGCTGGCGCACCGGGACTACGCCCGCCTGCGCTCCGCCCTGCTGTTGCCGCGCCAGGCCCTGCAAAGCGAAGCCGTGGAATTTTCCCATCCCTTCACCGGAGAACGCCTGCGGGTGGAGGCGCCGCCCGGAAGCTGGGCCGCCAAGCTGGCGGGACTGGGGGACGGGGCCTGAGGTTGTATCCATCCACACTTTCCCCCATTTCAACACAGTGCTACGCTAATCAGCTATGGGCAGGCCGCCCGCCGGCAACGGCATGACCGTGCGGCCAAGCTGCCCCACCCTGTGACCTTTAATCCTATGGGACAACCATGGTTCTCAATCCGCTGTTCAAGAAGAAGACGCTGACCAGCCTCGCCAGGACGGGCGGGTGAGCGGCCAAGCTGAGCCCGGTCGGGCTCGCGGAACTGCTGGCCAATCTGCCCAAGGTGTCTGATCCCAATCTGCTGGTGGGCATTGAAACCTCGGACGATGCGGGGGTCTACCGGATCACGGACGAGATCGCCCTGGTGACGACGGCGGACTTCATCACCCCGCCGGTGGACGACCCCTATGTGTTCGGGCAGATCGCGGCCGCCAACGCCCTGAGCGACGTGTACGCCATGGGCGGACGGCCCCTGACCTGCCTCAACCTGGCCTGCTTTCCCTCCGGCGATCTGGCGCCCGAGGTGCTGGGCAGCATCATCGCCGGGGCCTTGAGCAAAATCCAGGAGGCCGGAGCCGTGCTGGCCGGGGGACACTCCACCGAGGACGAGGAGCCCAAGTTCGGCCTGTCGGTGACGGGCGTGGTGCATCCGGACAAGGTGTGGCGAAACTCAACCGCCGAGGAAGGGGATACGCTGATCCTCACCAAGCCCATCGGCAGCGGCGTGCTGATCAACGCCCACCGCAAGAACTGGGTGCCCGAGGCGGCCATGAACGCATGCCTGGAGCACATCACCACCCTCAACAAGACCGCGGCGGAGGTGATGGCCGCCCATCCCATCCACGCCGCCACGGACGTGACCGGCTTCGGGCTGGCCGGCCACGGCTACGAGATGGCCCAGGGGGCGGGGCTGACCCTGCACATCGAAATGGCGAAGGTGCCCATCATGGACGCGTCCCTGGACATGTACAAAAAGGGCATGAGCACCGGCGTCAACAAGGCCAACCGGGAGTTGGTGGAGGGCAACTACCGCTTCGAGGCGGAATTGCCCGAGTGGCACCGGGAAATCGTGTTCGACCCCCAGACCGCCGGCGGGCTGCTGGTGGCCGTGCCGCAAGACAAGGCCGCGGCCTTGGTTGCCGACCTGCACAAGGCGGGGGTCTCGCACGCCGTGGAGATCGGCACGGTCAAGGCCAGGGAAAAAGAGGCGCTGATCTTCGCCTGAGCCTCTCCGG
>CBDUSX010000344.1:0-3376 GCA_965369935.1 uncultured bacterium | reverse complement strand
ATCACCATGCGCAAGCCGGAGAGCAAGCCCATCATCTTTCCCCTGGGCGTGCACACCTCCGACGACAGCAACATCGACACCACCGTGCGCGAGGCGGCGATCTTTGAACTGTGCGAGCGCCTCCAGCCGGGAATCGTGCAGGACGTGCACATTCCTTACTGCATGACCGACTGGGGCGGGGCGATCATTCAGGTGAAAAAACGCAACCGCATCGAGGAGGGCTGGCAGCGAAATTTCCTGGCCGCCATCCTGTCCTGCAGCCAGGGCATGCGGCTGGCCATCGCCGAAAGCCCGGACGTGGACATCTACAGCATGGACGACATCATGTGGAGCCTGACCACCCGCGTCAATCCGAAGACCGATATCCTCAATCCCCTGCCGGGAGGCATCGGCCAGACCTTTCAGCCCGCGGAGCGCATGACCGCCGGCGACAATCAATGGACGGCCTCCAACACGCTGTTCGAGGGGGGAATGGGAATTGACGCCACCGTGCCGTTCGGCTACGAGCAGGATTTCCACCGGCCGGAATACCCGATAGACAGGGTGGACCCGCGGGACTTCTTCTCCGACGGCGACATCAAGAAGGCCAAAGCCCGCATGAAGGGCTGGGTGGAAGTGCTGGCCCGCACCGGAATGTAGCCGGGCGCGGGGCCGGTCTCGGGGCCGGTCTGAATAACCGGAACGCCCCGGCGAAGCAGCGTGGGCCGCTGGGCCCATGCGCGGCCGCCGGCCCGATACGCCGCCGCCTGTGGCGCCCATCCGTGCCTGCACGCCTCGGCCGCCCTTACTCCCTTGGCCCCAGTCCCCCTTTAAAAATCTCGAATCCATCGGCTCAATGATGCTATCCCCCTACCGGGTGCTCGATCTGTGCGGGGAGCTGGGCTGCCTGACGGGAAAAATCCTGGCGGAGCTGGGGGCGGACGTCGTCAAGGTGGAACCCCCGGGCGGCGACCCGTTCCGCAAGACCGGCCCTTTCTTCAAGGACGAGCCCCATCCGGAGCACAGCCTGAGCTGGATCGCTTACAATTCCAGCAAGCGCGGCGTGACCGTGGACATCACCTCGCAAGAGGGCCGGCCACTCCTCCTGCGGGCGGTGGAAAAGGCGGATTTCCTGCTGGAGTCCTATCCGCCGGGGTTTCTGGAAAAGCTCGGGCTGGGCTACGAGCGTCTGCGCGAAATCAACCCCGGCCTGATCCTGGTGTCCATCACCCCGTTCGGGCAGGACGGGCCCTATGCGGCCTATCGCGCCGGGGACCTGGAAGTGATGGCGCTCAGCGGCGCCATGTCCCTGGCCGGAGAGCCGGACGGGCCTCCGCTGCGGGTGACCCATCCCCAGGCGGCCTCCTGGGCCGGAGCCGAGGCGGCCATGGCCGCGCTGATCGCCCTGTTTCACCGCCACGCCTCGGGAAGGGGCCAGCACGTGGACGTGTCCGCCCAGTGCGCGGCCATGTCCATCCTGGCCCATGCGCCGGTGTTCTGGGACATGCTGCAAACCAACCTCAGCCGGGCCGGCGCCTTCATGCCCGGCCGCAACGTGCACGGGGCGAAGATGCGGGTGTTCTGGCCGGTCAAGGACGGCTGGGTCAACTTCATCATCTATGGCGGCCCGGCGGGACTGAAAACCAACCGCGGGCTGGTGGACTGGATGGAGTCCAGGGGCGGCGCGCCGGAGCCGCTGAAAAACATGGACTGGCAGGCCTTCGACGTGACCCAGGCCACCCAGCAGGAAATTGACGGGATCGAGGGACATATCGGGGAATTTCTGCGGGGCGTCAGCAAGGCGGAATTCCTGGCGGGGGTCACCCAGCGGGAAATGCTGGGCTACCCCGTATCCACCATGGAGGACATCTACCGGGATCCCCAGCTGATCGCGCGGAATTATTGGCAGGAGGTGCATCACGAGGGCCTGAGCCGCGCGCTGAGGATGCCCGGCGCCTTCGCGAAGTTTTCCGCCGGGGAGACCGGGGTGCGCTTTCCCGCCCCGCGGGTGGGGCAGCACAATGCGGAGTTCTGGAGTGGCGAGCCGGGCGTGGAATGGGGCGAGCCGGAACGCCTGAGCGGGGAGGGGGCGATCCAGACGGCCGGTGAGCCGGAAGCAACGCCGCAGGCGCTGGCGGGCCTGAAGATCGTGGAATTCGGGGCCTACGCCGCCGGGCCGTACATCGGCAAATTCTTCGCCAATTTCGGGGCGCGGGTGGTGCACGTGGAATCCCGCGAGCGCCCGGACGGCTTCCGGCTGCAGTATCCCCCGTTCAAGGACAACACGCCGGGGCTCAACCGGTCCGGCTGCTTCGCCATTCACAACGATTCCAAGCATGCGGTCACGCTGAATCTCAAGCATCCCGCCGCCCATGCCGCCGCCCTGCGGCTGGTGGGCTGGGCCGACGTGATCATCGAAAACATGCGCCCCGGGGTGCTGCCCAAGCTGGGGCTGGATTACGAGTCCCTGCGCGCGGCCAATCCGGGGCTGGTGCTGATCAGCTCTTGCAACATGGGCCAGGACGGCCCGCGGGCGAACCATCCCGGATTCGGCTCCCAGCTTTCGGCCCTGAGCGGGTTCTCCCACCTGACGGGCTTCCCGGAGGAATCCCCCCAGCTTTTGTACGGCCCCTACATTGATTTCATCGCCGCGGCCTACGGAGCGGTGGCGGTGCTGGCCGCGCTGGATCAACGCCGGCGCACCGGAGAGGGCCAGGCCATAGACCTGTCCCAGTACGAGACGGGCCTGCACTTCATAGCCCCCGCCTTGCTGGACTACGACATCAATGGCCGCATCGCCATACGGGACGGCAACCGCGACCCCCAGGCCGCGCCCCACGGCGCCTTCCCCTGCCGCGGCGGAACGTTTTGCGCCCTGTCCTGCTGGAGCGAGGCGGAATGGGAAAGCCTGTGCGAGGTGCTGGGGCATGCGGAGTGGGCGGCGGACGAGCGCTTCGGGGACTTCGCCGCCAGAAAGCGGCACGAGCCGGAACTGGAAGAGGCCATCGCCGCCGTCACCGCGGAGCGCGATGCCCGCGAGCTGATGGAAGCCTTGCAGGCGGCGGGGGTGCGGGCCGCGATGGTGAACACCATGCGCGATCTGTATTCCGATCCGCAACTGCAACACCGGCGCATCTGGCGCAAGCGGGAGCACCCGGAAATCGGGGAGCTTCACTACCGCTTCGGCTCCTGCTCCTTCAGCGAAACCCCGGGGGAGATCACCGGCGCGGCCCCGTGCCTGGGGGAGCACAACGAACTGGTGTTCAAAAGCTGGATCGGCTATTCGGATGAGGAATACAACGATCTGGTGGAGCAGGGCGTGATTGACTGAGCGCCGGCCGGTTGCGACCCACCGCGCCGCGGATCGAAGCCGCCTGCGCGCCGTGGATGGAAACCG
>CBDUSX010000343.1:0-3378 GCA_965369935.1 uncultured bacterium | reverse complement strand
TGGACAAGGTGACCGGGCGCGGCCTGTACTCCGCCGATCTGCACTTTCCCGATGCGCTGGTGGGCCGCATCCTGCGCAGCCCCCATGCCCATGCCCGCATCGTAGGCGTGGACACCTCCGCCGCCGAGGCGCTGGAAGGCGTGCGGGCGGTGGTGACGGGCGATGATTCGGATGCGCCCTTCGGCGTGCTGCCCATCGCCATGGACGAGTTCGCCCTGGCGCGGGAGAAGGTGCGCTACAAGGGCGAGGAGGTGGCCGCCGTGGCCGCCGTGGACGCCTGGACGGCGGAGCGGGCGCTGGCGCTGATCCGGGTGGACTACGAGCCCCTGCCCGCCTACACCGATCCCCGCGAGGCCATGGCCGAAGGGGCGGAACAGCTGCACGCCCACCGGCCGGGCAACATCGAGCGGGAGGTGGACCACGAGTTCGGGGACGTGGAGGCGGCCTTCAATGCCAGCGAAGTGATCCTGGAGGAGTCGTTCTTCACGCCGGAAGTGACCCACGCCCAGATGGAGCCCCACGCCGCCGTGGCCGCCTGGGACGACTATGCCCGGCGCCTGACCGTCTGGTGTTCCACCCAGGTGCCCTACTACGTGCACCGCTCCCTGGCCGCCACCATGGGGCTGGACATGAGCGAGATCCGCGTCGTCAAGCCCATGGTGGGCGGGGGCTTCGGCTGCAAGACCGAGGCACAGTCCTACGAGCTGATCTGCGGGCTGCTGGCCCGCAAGGCCAAAGGCACGGTCAAGCTGGTGCTGAGCCGGGAGGAGGTGTTCTACGCCCACCGGGGCCGCCCGGCCACCTGGACCAAGCTCAAGCTGGGGGCCACGCGGGACGGGCGCATCCAGGGGGTGTCCGCGGAGGTCTTGCAGCGCGGCGGCGCCTACGGGGGCTACGGCATCGTGACCATTCTTTATGCGGGGGCGCTGCTGAGCGCCATCTACGACATTCCCAACCTCAGGTACAAGGGCTGGCGCGTGCTCACCAACACCCCGGCCAACGGCGCCATGCGGGGTCATGGAACCGTGGACGTGCGCTTCGCCTTCGAGTCCATGGTGGACCTGCTGGCCCGCCGGCTGGGGCTGGACGCGGTGGAGGTGCGGCGCGCGAACCTGTTGGCCCAGGTGCCCGCGCGCACCATCAACGATCTCCAGGTGAACAGCTACGGCTATCCGGAATGCATCGACAAGGTGCTGGAGGCTTCCGGCTACCGCGAGAAGGCGGGCCGGCTCCCTTTCGGCAAGGGCATCGGCTTCGCCGGCAGCCACTACGTGAGCGGCTCCTCCAAGCCGGTGCACCGCTCGGCCATGCCCCACGCGGTGGTGAGCCTGAAGCTGGACACGGACAACGCCATCACCCTGTTCACCGGCGCGGCGGATATCGGCCAGGGCTCCAGCACGGTGCTGGCCCTGATCGCCGCGGAGGCGATCGGCGTGGCCCCTGAGCGCATCCGGGTGGTGGCCGCCGACAGCGCCCTCACCCCCAAGGACAACGGCAGCTATTCCAGCCGCGTCACCCTCTACGTGGGCAACGCCTGCCTGCAGGCCGCGGAGCGCATGCGCGACCTGCTCCTGCAAGCGGCGGCGCGGGGCCTGGAAGCCGCTCCACAGGATGTGGAACTGGTGGACGACGCCTTCCGGCTCAGCGCCGAACCGGACAAAGGCCTGTCCTTCAACGAGGTGGTGGAACTGGCCCTGGAGCATGACGGCACCCTGATCACCAAGGGCGCCTACTCCACGCCGGAGGAAACCCATGGCGGCAAGCACCGCGGGGCGGCCATCGGGGCCACGCCGGCCTTCAGCTATTCCGCCCAGGCGGTGGAGGTGGAGGTGGACCTGGCCACCGGGCAGGTGAAGATCGAAAACGTCACCGTGGCCCACGACTGCGGCTTCGCCATCAACCCCCTGGCCGTGGAGGGGCAGATCGAAGGCTCGGTGTGGATGGGCATGGGCCAGGGACGGCAGGAGGAAACCCACTATGAGAACGGCCTGCCCATGGCCCCCAACCTGCTGGACTACCGCTTTCCCACCATCCTGGAATCCCCGCACATCCAGACCCTGATCGTGGAGTCCAACGAGCCCAGCGGCCCCTTCGGCGCCAAGGAGGCGGGCGAGGGCTCCCTGGCCGCCTTCCTGCCGGCCCTGGCCAACGCCATCGAGGACGCCATCGGGGTGCGCATCCGCGAGCTGCCCCTGTCTCCGGAAAAAGTGTACGCCGCCATCCAGCAGGCCCGCAAGGTGTCAAAGCTGAAAGAGCCGGCGCCCCTGCCCTCCTCCGCTGCACCGGAGGGCGCCCCATGACCTATCCCATGGCGCCGTTTGCATTGCACCGGCCCGGTTCCCTGCCCGAAGCGCTGGAACTGGCCGCGGCCCATCCGGGCGCGCCGTTTCTGGCGGGCGGCACGGATTTGATGGTGAACCTGCGGCGGCGGATGGCGGAGCCGGAACACGTGATCAGCCTGGGGGGCGTTGCGGAGTTGGAGGGCGTCGCGGAGGAGGACGGGCAGCTGCTGATCGGCGCGCGCATGACCATGGCGGAACTGACCGCCCATCCGCTGGTGCTGCGCCACGCGGAACTGCTGGCCCAGGCGGCGGCTCTGGTGGCCGGCCCCACCATCCGCGGGATGGCCACCCTGGGGGGCAACCTGCTGCTGGACACCCGCTGCAAGTACTACAACCAGTCTTATTTCTGGCGCCAGGCCAACGACTTTTGCCTGAAGAAGGACGGCACGGTCTGTCACGTGGCCCCCAAGGGGCAGGTGTGCTGGGCGGGCTTCTCAGCCGACACGCCCCCGGCCCTGCTGGCCCTGGGAGCCGAGCTGGAAATCGCCGGGCCCGCCGGAGCGCGCCGTGTCCCCCTGGCGGATTTCTACGGCACGGACGGACGCTGGTCCATCGGCACGGCTCCGGGAGGCCTGGCCCCGGGGGAAGTACTGGTGCGTGCGCGGCTGCCCCTGCTTGGTGAAGGCCGGGCCGGTAAGGACAGGGCCGGTGAAGGTTGGGCCGGGGCCTACGAGAAAATCCGGGTGCGGGATTCCATTGACTATCCCCTGGCCGGGGTGGCCCTGCTCTTGCGCTGGGAGAACTCGGAAGGAAAAGGCGTCCGGCGCATCGCGGAGTTGCGGCTGGCCCTCACCGCGCTCAACCCCGCGCCCGTGCTGGTGACGGGGCTGGAGGACCTGGCAGGCAGGGAGCTTTCCCTGGAAACGGTGGAGGAGCTGGCCCGGCGGGCGGGCCGCGCCGCCAAGCCCCTGCGCACCGCCGTGGCCGATCCCGCTTACCGCCGGGCCATGGTGGGCGCCCTGATCGAAAAGGCCGCCGCGCGCCTGGCCCCCGAGTTGGCCGGGCCCCTGCGCGAAAAGGCCGGCTGGGGACAGGC
>CBDUSX010000342.1:0-3440 GCA_965369935.1 uncultured bacterium | reverse complement strand
CGGGGGTGTCCAGATTGGAGAGGCCAAGGCCCAGCAGGCGCAGCTTCAAGCCCGCCACGCCGGAGTCCAGGTAGAGCCGCTCGGCCAGGGGCAGGACGTGCGCCACGTCCGCCAGGTGGTCGGGCCCGGTGTGGCTGCGGGTGAGGATGCGGAAGTCCGCCAGGCGCATCTTGAGGTTCAGGGTGCGCCCCTTCACCCCGGCCTTGCGGGCGCGCTTTTCCAGCCCGTGGGCCAGCTCCCTGAGCTTGTCCAGCAGCCATGCCTCGTCCTCGTGATCCTCGGCAAAGGTGTCCTCGATGCTGATGGACTTGCGGATCTGATTGGGCTCCACGGGCCGCTCGTCAATGCCCCGCGCCAGGCGGTGAAAGTAGGCGCCGCGCTTGCCGAAGCGCCCGGTCAGCTCCTCCAGGGAAAGCCGCTGCATCTGGCCGCAGGTGAGGATGTCCATGTCCGCGAAGGCCTGGCGGGTCACCCGCCCGATGCCGGGCACCTTGCCCAGGGGCAGGTTTTCCAGGAAGCGCGCGACCTGCTCCGGGCGGATCACGAACAGCCCGTCCGGCTTCTTCTCCTCCGAGGCGATCTTGGCCAGGAACTTGTTGGTGGACACGCCGGCGGAGGCGGTGAGCGCCGTCTCGCGATAAATCGCGCCCTTGATGTCCTGGGCCACCCAGGTGGCCGAGGGGCTGTTCATGTGATTGACCGTCACGTCCAGGTAGGCCTCGTCCAGGGAGAGCGGCTCCACCAACTCCGTGTAGCGGTGGAAAATTTCCCTGATCCGGCGCGAGACCTCGCGGTATTTCTCGAAATTGGGGCGCAGGAACACCGCCTGCGGACAGAGCCGCTGGGCGCGGGCGCAGGGCATGGCGGAGTGGATGCCGTAGATGCGCGACTCGTAGCTGGCCGCCGCCACCACGCCCCGCCCCTGGGGCGAGCCGCCCACCACCACCGGCAGGCCCCGCAGGGCCGGGTTGTCGCGGATTTCCACCGACGCGTAAAAGGCGTCCATGTCAATGTGAATGATCTTGCGGACGGCTTCCTCGGACATGAACAAAAGTTTACCATACGCCCGTGCGGTTCACAAAATGGGGAAAGGCGGGGCGAACCCGGAAATCATATTCTTTGGCAAATTCCCCGCGATTCGGATTAAGATTTGCCCATGAGGAAAACGAGCAAATGGATCGTGGGCAACTGGAAGATGAACGGCTCCCTGGAGCATGTGGCCGAATTCGTTCCGGCGCTGCTGGAAGGGCTGCCGGAGGCGGGCAAGCTCAACGGCACGCGCGTGGCCATCTGCCCGCCCCACCCCTACCTGGCCGCGGTGGGGGAGCGCATCGCCGGAACGGGCGTGGAACTGGGCGCCCAGAAGGTGCATCCGCTGCCCTCCGGCGCCTTCACCGGGGAGGTCTCTCCGGCGATGCTGGCCGAGTTCGGGGTGAGCATGTGCATCATCGGCCATTCGGAGCACCGGCAGCACTTCGGCGTGACGGACGCCATCATCGCCCAGAAGCTGCACGCCCTCCTTGCCGTCGGCATCACGCCCATTCTCTGCGTAGGGGAAACCCTGGCCGAACGGCAGGACGGCAAGCAGGAGCAGGTGATTGAAACCCAACTCAGCCAGGCCCTCGACGCCTCCCAGGACGAGCAGGAGGGTCACCAACCGGGCGGCGTGGTGCTGGTTCCCCACGCGGAGTTGGAAGCAGGCGAGGCCCGCGGGCTGGTGATCGCCTACGAGCCGGTGTGGGCCATCGGCACCGGGCAAACCGCCACGACCGGGCAAGCCAACGCCATGCACCGCTTTATCCGCGGGTTTTTGCAACAGCGGTACTCGGAAAAACTGTCCAGGGAGTTGCCGATCCTGTACGGTGGATCTGTGAACGACGGGAACGCCGGCGAGTTGCTGGGCCAGCCGGACATTGACGGCGCCCTGGTCGGGGGCGCCAGCCTGAAGGCGGGCCCCTTCCTGTCCATTGTCAACCAGGCTCTTGAGTAGTTACACGAATGTTTTACGCCATATTGATCGTCCACGTGCTGGTGTCCGTCTTCCTGGTGTTCGTCGTCCTGCTGCAGACGGGGCGGGGCGCGGAGTTGGGGGCGGCCTTCGGCGGGATGGGCCAGGCCACCTTCGGGCGCGGCCAATCCACCTTCATCACCAAGTTCACCACGGGCTTGGCGGTGATCTTCATGACGACCTCGCTCACTCTGGCGTTCCTGTCTTCGGAGAACCCCACCCGCTCGATCGTCAAACCCCTCCCGCCACCGGTGCAGGCCGAAAAAGCTCCGGAAAGCGGCGCGGCGGAAGAGGCGGCCCAGCAGACCGCGGCCCCCGTGCAACCGCTGGAACAGACCAAGGCCCCGCCCAACCCGAATCCGCAGCCGGCGGAAAAGAAGTAGCCCGGCTTCCCTGGCCGGCCAGGGGAATTACCCGCGGATAAACAACTGCGCCAGTTCGAAGGCCAGGGACGTCGTCACGATCAGGAAGCCGGCGATGGACCAGATCGCCCCAAAGCGGCCGCGCCGGCCCTGCAGGGAATACTCGAGCAGGAACAACGCATAGACCAGCCAGGTGAACAGCGGAATCGCCAGGCGCCAGGTCAGCAACTGCAGCGGCAGGCTCTTCAGGCCGGAGAGCACCATCCCCAGCAAAATACCCACCGACAGGAAAAAGAAGCCCAGGATGATGGCCCGGTAGTTGAGATGGTCCAGGGCGCCCAGGGAAGGCAGCCGGCTGCCCATCAGGCCGCGCTTGGATTTGAGCTGATGCTCCTGGTACAGGTAGACGATGCCGAACAGGCAGGCCAGCGCAAACAGCAGGTGACCCCCCAGCACCGCAACGATGTGGGTGATCAGCACGCTCTGGGTCACCGAGGGGGTGGAGGCCAGGTGCTCCAGGGAAGGCAGGGAGCGCGAGGAGACCAGCGCGGCCAACAGCAGAGCCGCCACGGCGAACGGCGGAAAGACAAAGCCGAACACCGGCCCCGCGAACTTGCCCAGAACGACGTAGTAGAGAATGATGGCCAGCCAGGCCACGCCGCTGAGCAGGTTGGGCAAGATGAACGCGTCCTCGAACAGGCGCGAGGCCAGGAATATGGTGTGTGCGCCCCAGCCGATCGCGATCAGCCCCCAGCCCCAGCGGGAGGCCGCGGTTTCGGCGCGCCAATAGCGCACGAAATCCACCAGCCACCCGACGAAGTACGTCCCCACGGGAAGCCAGAATAGATTGCTGCTCATGATGCGCCACCCGCACAGGTGTCCAGGGGAAGGGGCCGCCTACTTGTGGGAATGTACGATGACGCCGGAAGAGTGGCAAGGGGAAGCAAGCGGGATGGGACATGCCCGCGCCACCACCGCCCGGAAAGGAAGAATCGCGGCCCGGCTTATGCGCGCCCACCGTCGCACGTGGGAGGTTGTGTTTCAAGCGGTGAGGAATTCCGGCGACGACC
>CBDUSX010000341.1:0-3458 GCA_965369935.1 uncultured bacterium | reverse complement strand
GAATTGTGATGCCGCCCGGTGCGAATTTAAGGGCTACGGTTTGCTGACCTACGGTGTCACCGGCGACGGTATCACCGGAGCAATGGACAGGCAATCCGGCGCGGAACGGCGGAGGGACTCAAACGTAAGGCGGAGAGGGCGCGGCGCCCGCGTCAAAGCGCGAATTCAATGGCCGAAAAAAAGGCCGGCACCCCGCGCGCCGCCGTAACGGACACAGGGACGCCGGCCAGGGAGGAACACCTTGGCGCGAGCCGCAAACAGGAATGGCGCCCCGCGGAGGGCTGCCTGGGGGTAGTCAGGAAGCCCCCCGCGGGGCTGTACGTGCGCGGAGGTTCCCACAGCGCACGCTGCCAACTACAATTGATCGAAAATCACCTCGTACATGGAGCCCCAGCGGTTCCCCACGACGCGCCGCCGGTTCACCTGCTCGGGAGGTAATTTCTCGATCAGCCCGCCCGCATTTTGAAACTTACGGATGGCTTCGCTGATCTGGTCCCGGTTTAGCTTGGCGATCGGCTTTTTCTTTCTGTAAGGCAAAAACCGCTTCGAATTACCCATGGAGGCCCTTTCAGACATGAATTCCGTATCCGCATTTTTGATATACGTTAATTCTTAGCGTATATCAAAATAAAACGCAACCCTGTTCGCGGCTGCCGCCCGGAAGCCCGGACGTGGGTCAGTCACGCGCCTTTACTCAGCGGTAATAACAATCTATATGAATAACGATCTATATGAGGCAATGGTTGCAGTCACCGGCGGAGACGCGGAGCCGTCAGCACAAGGCCCGGTGGGGCTGCCGGTATAACCTGCTTCAGGAAGCCTCATTCCAGGAAATTTGCACCCAACAGGAGCAGCATCCCATGTACTTTCTTCACACCATGGTGCGCGTCAAGGATCAGGAAAAGTCCATCGAGTTTTACACCAAACATCTGGGCATGAAGATGATCCGCCAGAAGGACTATCCCGACGGGCGCTTCACCAACACCTTCGTCGGTTATGACGACGATCCCCTGGCCCCGATGATCGAGCTCACCTGCAACTGGGATCAGGAGGAGCCCTACGAGCTGGGAGACGCCTGGGGCCATCTGGCGATCGGCGTGAAGGACATCTACGGCCTGTGCGAAAAGCTGGAGGCCGCGGGCGTATCCGTGCCCCGCAAGCCAGGCCCCATGAAGTTCGGGGGAAGCGTGATCGCCTTCATCCGTGACCCGGACGACCACAGCATCGAGTTGATCGAAAAGGAAGAATAGCCCGCCGGGGCGGCGGCCGGAGCCTTCCTCAGGGAATCGGGCTTTTGACCCGCGTTCCTGAGGAACGAGCTTGTCCTGAGCCTGTCGAAGGGCGTAGCGAGTGTCTCGCCTGTCCTGAGCCCGTCGAAGGGAAGGGCGCGGCCCACACGTTTTTTTTACAGGTTT
The DNA here is from genome assembly GCA_965369935.1 of uncultured bacterium. Lineage (GTDB taxonomy): Bacteria > SAR324 > SAR324 > SAR324 > JACQKK01 > JAPUIH01. The sequence continues at coordinate 2,043 of CBDUSX010000341.1, read as the reverse complement.
TTATAGGGCGGCTCAGCCCGCTTTGGCCGCGCGCCTGCGCACCGGCGCCAGCACCTTGAACCGGTTCTGCTGCTCCAGCCGCAGCACCTGGCCGAGCATGTCGCGTTGCCCGCTGTCCAGCCCGCGCAACTCACAGCGGCTTAGCCACTGGTTTCCGGAGAAAGGCCGGCAATCGCGCACCCGCCCGATCAGGTGCAAGGCGGCCTTGCCCTTCCTGAGAGGCAGGCGGAACTCGATGTAGTGGCCCGGGGGAATTTCCCTGTTGTGGCCCATGCAGAACCCGCCGCCGCTGAGATCGAGCAACAGGCCCCGTTCCTGGGGAACCGGCGAGGCGTCCAGTTCAAACTCCGGCTCCGCGTCCAGGGAGCGCGCGCGGAACATCACCTCCACCAGCACGGGCAGGCGCACCCGGCGGGGGGAGCGGCCGTCTTCGGTCATGGCATGCCGCAGCACCAGTTGCTCCGCCGTCCTGCCCCGCCCGGCGACCTTGCAGGAAAACAGGTATTCCAGGCCCAGCCCGCGGATGTAGAAAATGTCCAGCATGTCGCCCCCGACCAGCGCCAGCTGCACCGCCTCGGGCCGCAACTCGACTCTGAAGGCGTCGGCCCCGATCTCCAGAATCTTGCCGTAGAAGTGGTTGGGCATTTCGCTTTGCCAAAAGGTGATGCGCAGCGGATCGCCGGGCACCAGCTGCCGGGTGGATATGACAGGTGTGCGCAGGGATTCCGAAGTGTAGCCCAGCTTGGGACGCATCTTCTTCGCGAATTCCATTACCCCGTCCTCCCCCGCCGATATTCCGTCATGCACGCGGGTTTCGAACTGCACGGGGTCCGACAATACGCCGTAGCGTTTCAGGGGCGCGCTCCCTTCGGCCAGCACGTCCAGGGTGGCCAGTTCCCGCGGGCTGAGCCGGGCGTGTTCCAACCAGCGCTTGATCCAGGCCCGTTGTTTGGTGCGCTTGGCCCGCAGGCGGCCCCTGGTGTCCAGGAACACGATCAACATCACGTACAGACCCAGCGCGATCAGGGAGAGCACGATCAACACCCCTTCCAGCAGGGTGAATTCCGGCATCTCGATCTGCTCGAACAGCTTGTGGTCGAACAACCAGAAGTATCGTCTTTCTTCCATGGCTATAACCCAGCTATCGGGAGCGGGACGAACCGCGGGGCGGGGCTTTTGCGCTTAAGGGGTCTCCTCGTCCCCGGCCCGTTTCGCCGCGGCCCAAAGCGCGCGCCATTGCGCCGATTTCTGTTCTCCGGCCCGCTCCCCCTGGGTATGCAAGGCATCTTCCATCCGCCGGAATCGCGCGATGAATTTGCGGGTGGAGCGGCGCAGCGCGAGATCGGGGTCTATCTTCAGCCAGCGCGTCAGGTTGACCACGGCGAGCAGCAGGTCTCCCAGCTCGGTTTCCAGGCTGCTCTCCCCGTTGCCCCGGCCCGCCAGCACCTGCCGGATTTCGCCCAGTTCTTCTTCCACCTTGGCCAGGATTTCCCCCTCGCTCTCCCATTCAAACCCTGCCTGAGCGGCGCGGACGCCGATCTGCCGCGCCCAATGCAGCGCCGGCTGGGCCGAGGGCACACCCTCCAGGGCGGAGTCCCTGCTCTTCATTTTACGCTCGTGCCAGGCTTTTCGCACATCCTCGGGGGTATCGAGGGGCTCCCCGCCGCCGAATACGTGAGGGTGGCGGCTCACCATTTTTTCCGCGATGCCCTCGGCCACGTCCTGGATGGAAAAGGCGCCCCGCTCCTGGGCGATCTGGGCGTGAAAGACCACCTGCAGCAGCAAGTCCCCCAGCTCCTCCCGCAGGGCATCGTCCGAGCCGGTTTCAATGGCCTCGATCAGCTCGTAGGCTTCCTCCACCAGGTAGGGCACCAGGGAGGGGTGGGTCTGCTGGCGGTCCCAGGGGCAGCCAGCCTCGCCGCGCAGGGTGGCCATCAGATCCAGCAGCCGCGCCAGGGCGTCAGGGCGGGAAGGGTCGGATGGCATGGCGGCGCTTCGAAATGAGGAGGTCGTGAAAAGGGCGGCTGTGAAAAAAGAGAAACG
>CBDUSX010000340.1:0-3462 GCA_965369935.1 uncultured bacterium | reverse complement strand
TCCGCCAGGGCGCCCGTGATCTCGCCGCCCAGCCGCTCCATGGGGGCCGCTTCGTCGAACCACACCGCCACCTCCCCCGTCTCATAGTCCGCCTGCACGAAGTTGATTTCGGGCATTTGCTGCAGGGTGGACTCGATGGCCACCTTGCAGCCCACGCAGTGCATGCCCGTCACCGAGTAGACCCGGCGGAAGCGGCTGGTGTCCAGGGGCAGGGCGATGCGGTGCACGCGCACGCCGAAGGAATTGAGCAGGATGCCCATGGTGCTGAAGGACATGGCCCCGACGGCCAGCACAGGATGGAGCAGCCCGCTGGCCGCCACGGGAATCCCCACACCGTTGAAGAACAGCGCCCACAACAGGTTCTGCCTGATCTTGGCGAAGGTCTGCCGGGCCAGGGAAATGGCGGTTTCCACCAACTGCACGTCGTTGCGGAACACAATCACGTCCGCGCTTTCCATGGCGATGTCCGTGCCGGAGCCCATGGCCACCCCCACGTCCGCCTGGGCCAGGGCGGGCGCATCGTTGACGCCGTCCCCGGCCATCAGCACCACCTCTCCCCCGGCCTGCAATTCGGCCAGCAGCTCCGTCTTTTGCCGGGGCAGCAGCTCGGCCCGCACCTCGGCGATGCCCAGGGCGGCGGCGGCCGCGGCGGCGGTCTGCGGGTTGTCCCCGGTCGCCAGCAGGGTGCGCAGGCCCTTCGCATTCAGCCGGCGTACCAGGGCCGCGGCTTCCGGCCGCAGTTGATCCTGCAGGGCCAGCACGCCCTGGAAGGCGCCGTCCTGGGCCACGTAGAGCAGGGTCTTGGGTTCTTCGCGCAACTGGGTGAGCCGCGGGGTATCCGGGAGCACCACGCCGTTTTCCTCCATGAAGCGCAGGTTGCCGACCAGGACGGAGCGGCCCCCGCGTTCGCAGATCACGCCCTTGCCGGGCACGGACTCGAAGCGCTCCGGCTCGATGACCTCCACCCCCTGCCCGGCCACGTAATCCACCACGGCCCGCGCCAGGGGATGCTGGGAAGGTTGTTCCGCCATGCCCGCGTTGGCCATCACCGCCTCGCGCTCCACGTGGTAGGCGTACAGGTCGCTCACGGCCAGCCGGCCCTGGGTCAGCGTGCCGGTCTTGTCGAAGACCACCGTGGTCACCTCGGGCAGGCGCTGAAAGGCCGTGCCCCGCCGGAACAGCACCCCCTGCTCCGCGCCCAGCCCCGTGCCCCGGATCAGGGCCAGGGGCGTGGCCAGGCCCAGGGCGCAGGGATAGCCGATCACGGCCACGGAGAGGGCTGCGAACAACGCGGCCAGGGGGCCGCCCAGCCATAGCCAGACCACACCGCTGAGCAGGGAGATCGCCGTCACCGCCGGCACGTAGAATTTGAGCACCTTGTCGGCCAGCAGCACGATGGGCGGGCGCAGCACCTTGGCCTCCTCCACGAAGGCCGCCACCCGCGCCAGGAACATTTCCTCCCCCACCCGCTCGGCGACGATGGTCAAGGCGCCGTCCTGATTGATGGTGGCGCCGGTCACCGCATCCCCCGGCTGCTTGGGCACGGGCAGGCTCTCGCCGGTGACCAGGGACTCGTCCACGGAGGAGGCGCCTTGCTCCACCCGGCCGTCCACGGGGATTTTCTCCCCCGGCCGCACCAGCACAATATCCCCCGGCTTTACCTGGGCGACGGGCACCAGCTTTTCCCCGCCTTCCGTGACCAGCCGTGCCCGGCGGGGCTGAAGGGCCAGGATTTTCTCCACCGAGGCGCCGGCCCGCTCCTTGACCTTGGAGGATGCAAACCCGCCCAACACATGGGCGAAGATCAGCATGGCGCCCAGCCCGGCAAAACTCTGCACCGGATAAAACAGGGCCAGGATGCCCGCCGCGAAACCGCCCAGGGCGCCGTAGGAGAGCAGCACGTGCTGGTTCAGAATGCGATTCCTGACGGCGAAGTAGGACATGCGCAGGATGGGCCGGCCCGCCCCGAAGATCATCAGCGCGTCCACCACCAGCAGCATCAGCTCCATGGAAAGCGAGCGCACGTCCAGGAAGAACATCAGCACCATGGAGACCATCACCACCAGGGCCACCCAGCCGGTGATCAGCAGACGCGGCAACTCACCATAGCGCACCTCGATGCGGCGGTGGCCGCCACGCTCCGTGCCCACCTCCCACGCCTCGAAGCCCAGGTTTTCCAGGCTGCGCAGAATCTCCGCCTTGTCCACCTGTCCTTCATCGTAGGAGATCAGCGCCTCTTCGTGGGCCAGGTTGACCTGGCAGCCGCTCACCCCCGCCTTGCGTCCCATCGCCTTTTCGATGGTCTGCGTGCAGAAGGAGCACATCATGCCCCGGATCTTCACCCGCACCCGCGCCCGCGCCTGCATAGCCGTCACGCCTCCTCTCCCGTCCCGTGGCGCGCCACGTAGATCAGCGTGCCGGCCAGCACGGCGCCATAGGCTCCGTGGGCGATGGTTTCCAGCACCCAGCCCAGCAGCGGGATGGGACTCTGGTGGATCAGGGTCACGGCCATCACCGTGAACCACGCCAGCACGAACACCCAGCCCAGCGCCGCCTGCACGACGGCGCGCGGCGCCCGCTCCCGGTAGGTCATGGCGAACAATCCGCCCCAGACCGCCAGCAGGCACACGTGGATCACCCAGCCCAGCAGTTCCGCCGGCGTGCGGGCCAGGGCCGGCAGCAACAGACCCACCAGCTCCGCCCAGATGGTGGGCTGGAGCAGGATCATCACCGGCAGAAAGGCCAGCCCGCCCAGGGCGCCTCCGAAGGCTCCCCAGTAAAAGGGATGCAGTTTACGGCGGCCCATCGTGATTGCAGGATTCATACGCTCTCCTTCCCGAGTCAATTTGCAAGGTTAATGTGTCGGCGGCCGGCCCCGAGTCAGCCCCGTGCCGGCACCCATGATGTCATCCTAACATCTCCCCTCAAGGGGAGAGGCAAGAGAAAAAACACCACGGCGGAAACAGGGCCGTGCGCGGGCCGCCCCGGCAGCGAGGGGCCAATGGGAGAGAGACAGGAATCGCGGCCGCGGCCTCGCAGCTCAACCGGCGGCATTCTGGTGGATGGCGGGGCAGATCAGCTCGTTCGCGCCGGAGGCCACGGGCGGCAGCTTCTTTTCCACCCCCAGCAGGGAGGCCCGCATGGCCCGCACTTCTCGCAGCTTGGCCTCGATTTCCCCCAGCTTTCTACGGACGGTTTCCCGCACGCGGCCGCAGGTGCATTGGCCCTGGTCGTGGACGGAGAGGATTTCCCCGATCTCCTGCAGGGTGAAGCCCAGGGATTTGGCCCGCTTGACGAATTCCAGCCGTTCCACCACCGACGGGGCGAAGCGCCGCAGGTTGCCCTCATTACGGACGGGCGGCGGGATCAGCCCGATGCGTTCGTAGTACCGGATAGCCTTGACGGTCACCCCCGCCCGGCGCGCCACCTCGCCAATGTACAACATCCTGGAAGCCATGTTGG
>CBDUSX010000339.1:0-3487 GCA_965369935.1 uncultured bacterium | reverse complement strand
AGGGACGCCAAAGCGGGTGGGACCCACCTATCGAGGTTGGTTGCGGGCTGAAGGGAAGGAATGGCAGGGCGGGCCTCAGTGCCCGCCCTGAAGGTTGTTGCCTGCCCCTTGGAGGGCGGGCGCGCGCTACCCCTTGATGCGCCGCACCGCCTCGTCGGTGGTCCACAGGGCGTTGGCGATGTAGCGGTAATTGATGATGGCCGCCAGGTAGCCGTCCCCTTCCGGCAGCATCGCCGCGGCGGTGGCGTCGCGCACCACGGCCACCTCGAAGCCCATTTCCAGCAACTCGCGCAGGTGGGATTCCACGCACAGGTTGGCGGACATGCCGGCCAGGATAATCTGGTCAATATGGTTCTTGCGCAGTTGCAGCACCAGGTCGTTCTGCTCCGGCCCGTACACCTTGTGCGGGGAGGTGACGATGGTCTTGTCGTCATGGATGTACTTCTTGTACTGGGGCATGAAGTCCGCGCCCGAGTTCTTGAAGTCGGACATGGTGTAGGGGTTCTTGCGGTTGAACATGCCGATCTTGTGCATCAGCTTTTCCAACCCGCCCTCGAAACGCCATCCCTTGTCGGTGGGATAGTAATAGTGCGGAGACACCGCCACGAGCATGCCCGTCTGCTTGGCCACCTCGAACAGGCGCCCGATATTTTTCACCGTATTGTGCTCCGTCACCGACTTGCCGACGACCCCCCAGGTCACGCCCTTGGGGCTGAGGAAGTCCACCTGCGGATCTGTCACCACCAGCGCGGTGCGCTTCAGGTCCAGCACCATGTCCGAGGGCGGCAGGGCCGCTTTCTTCGGGTCGGCGTACTTGCCCTTGCCGGCCGCCTCGGCCGTCCGCCCGGCCAGTCCCACCGCGGCTACCGCGGCGCCCGCGGCGACGCCCGCCTTGATGAAGCTGCGGCGGCCCGCGCCTGTTTTTTCAACCGGATGATGGTGATGCCCTTCACTGCCGTGCTCGTGCTTCTCGCTCATGTCCGCTCCTTATTATTTGGATTAATTAGCAGGTTGATCGTGTTTCAGACTGATCGTTCCCGAATCGGGCCTAAATATAAAGCAGGGTGGAGCGTTGATTGCCGTAACCCTGTTTACGATAATGGGACAAACTTTCCCAAACACGTAAAAAAAAATGCGGGCGCTTGCGCCGCCCGCGGTTAATTCGCGGCGGGTGGCTGAAAGATCAGCATCGCGCCGTCGCGGATGGATTCCAGCACCTCCGGCGCGCCTGCCGCGCCACCCCGGATGGTCATGCTCTGCATGGCCGCCATGGCCGCGCGCGCCGGCAAGACCGGCTCCAGGGCGGCATCCACCTCGCCCGCCGCCTGGGCCGCCTCCACCTGGCGCAAGAGCAGGGCCTCGATCCGTTCCATGCCGGTCATGACCTCGCGGGAAATGTCCTCGTCGTAACCGGAAACCTCCAGGGCCGTGTTGTAGAGCATGCAGCCCCGCGCGGCACCGAGAACGGACGCCATGAAATGATCCAGCATGGCGCGGATGCCCGCCAGCGGCGTTTCGCCCGAGCGCAACGCCCCGCGCAATTCGCTCACGCAGATGTCCGTGTAGCGCCGCAGGGCCTGCAGAAACAGCTGCTTCTTGTTGCCGAAGGTTCCGTAGAGGCTGGCCCGGTTGATGCCGGTCGCGGTGACCAGCTCCTGGATGCCTGTGCCGAGATAGCCGTGCCGCCAGAAGGCCAGCATGGCCGCTTCCAGCGCCTTTTCCTGATCGAATGCCTTGGGTCTGGCCACCGTGCCCACTCCATTGCCGCCGGTTTGCTTTTGTTCGTTCCACCCTGACAGTTCTGGAACGACCGGTCGAGAAAAACTTTCGCCTCAGCGGTTCTTGAATTTCGGGGGCCGTTTTTCGTTGAAGGCGTTGACCCCTTCGTGGCGGTCTTCGCTGGGCACGGCCACGTTGTAGGCGGCCACTTCCAGCATCAGGCCCGCGTCCAGGGACAGGTCCATGCCCCAGTTGATGGCCTTCTTGGCCTGCTGCACGGCGATGGGGCCGTTCCTGGCGATGATTTCCGCCAGGGCCAGGGCCTCGTCCATCAGGTATTCGTGGGGCACCAGGCGGTCGGCCAGCCCCCATTGAAAGGCCTCCTCCGCCCTGACCTGGCGGCCGGTGAAGACCATGTCCCGCGCCCTGCCGGGGCCGATGCGGCGGGGCAGGTTCTGGGTGCCGCCGGCGCCGGGCATGATGCCCAGGCGCACCTCCGGCTGGGCGAAGACGGCGTTTTCCGAAGCGACGATCAGATCGCAGGTAATGGCCATTTCGCAGCCGCCGCCCATGGCCATGCCGTTGACCGCCGCGATGATGGGGGGCGGGAAGCGGCGGATATGCCCGAAGGTGTCTTCGAACATCTCGTGCTGATGGCGCCACTCGGCGTCGCTCATGCCCTGGCGCTGCTTCAGGTCGCCGCCGGCGCTGAAGGCCTTGTCCCCAGCGCCGGTGATGATGAGCACGCGGATATCAGGCTCGCCGGCATGGTCGAAGTTGCGGAAGCAGTCCCGCAGTTCGAGGGCCATTTCGGTGTTGAAGGCGTTCATCACCTCCGGCCTGTTCAGGGTGATGCGCTGCACGTGCTCCGCGGGCGCATCCACCAGCAAGGTTTCATACTTTTTCATACATTGCCTCTCCCTAATCTTCTTCAGAATCTCCACGGATTTCGCGGGCGCGGCTCCCACGGCCATGGAATTCCACCCCGCTCCCGGTTTGCTCCCGTGTCCCGTTTCACATACTGTTGAGTCCACACCCGGCCATAACTGCAAATGCTGCGGTACGGATCTACCGTAATTGTAACCGGAGGGAAGCGCCATGCCCAATCGTTTGACCATGCCCATCGGGGAGGCCATGTTCTCCCAGCGGGCCATCCGCCGGCTCAAGCCGGACCCGATTTCCGAGGAAGACATCCGCCTGTTGATCGAGGCGGCCCAGAAGGCGCCCAACGGCGGCAACCGCCAGCCGGCCCGCTTCTTCGTCATGAACGACCCACAGGTGATCGCCGAATTCGGCAAGCTCTACCACGAGGCGTGGTGGGCCAAGCGCGCGGACGAGGGCATCAAGAGCGCGGAGGATTTCCCCAAGGGGCACAAGACCCACTTCATGGCCATGAAGCTGGCCGACGAGATCAAGGACGCGCCACTGATCATCCTGGCCTGCGCGATCCGCCCCAACGCCGAGAATTCCGTCTTTCCCCCGGTGCAGAACCTGCTGCTGGCCGCCCGCGCCCTGGGCATCGGCTCCACCCTGACCACGCTCCACCCCACGGTGATGGAGCGGGTGCACAAGCTGACCGGCATTCCGGAGGACGTGACCATCAACTGCTGCCTGCCGATGGGCTATCCCCGTGGGAACTTCGGGCCCACCACCCGCCTGCCCTCGCAGGAGGTCACCTTCTTCAACCGGTGGGGCACGCCCCCGCCCTGGGCTTGATTTCACCACCACCAACCAACCGCACAGGAAAGACAAGCGATGAGCAATCACA
>CBDUSX010000338.1:0-3509 GCA_965369935.1 uncultured bacterium | reverse complement strand
CCGGAGCGCTGGGCGGCCGCCTCCATGAAGCTCAAGACGTCGCCCTTGGTGACCTGCCCCCGCCGGCCCGTGCCGGAGATGGCCGCGGGGTCGAGCTGATGTTCCTCCACCATGCGCCGCACGGCGGGACTGAGCGCCGCCTGGGCCGCTCCTCCAGCCGCGGCGGCCGCGGGCCGGGCGGCACCCGGCTGTACAGACATATCCGGGGGCGCGGGGGCGGACGGCTCCTCCGGCTCGGCGGGAACCGGGCGGGGCGCCTCGGGCCTGGCCTGGGCTGTGGCGTCCGTGTTGACCTTGCCCAGCACCTCCCCTATGGCGACCTTCTCGTTTTCCCTTTTGAGAATTTCGGTGAGCACGCCGCCCTGGGCCGCCGGCACCTCCACCATCACCTTGTCGGTTTCCAGTTCCACCAGCACGTCGCCCTCGCCCACCGCGTCCCCCGGCGATTTCAGCCAGGCGGAGACGGTGGCCTCGGTAATGGACTCGCCCAGTTCCGGCACCACGATTTCAATTTCCATAGTTCCCGCCTTCCATCAATTTCATCCATGCCGCGCCGCGGCTATCAGTCCAGAGCCTCCGAGCCCAGGGCCTCGGAGACCAGAGCTTCCTGCTCCGCCCCGTGCACCCGGTGAGAGCCCGCCGCCGGGCTGGCCGCCGCGCACCGGCCCACGTAGCGCGGCGCGAGCTTGGCGGGCAGGAGCTCCCGCAGCAGCGGCTCGACAAAGCTCCAGGCGCCCATGTTCTTCGGTTCCTCCTGGGCCCACACGACCTCGCGGGCGCCGGGATACTGCCCCATCAGATCGGTGATCTGATCGCCGGGGAAAGGATAGAGCTGCTCCACCCGGATCAGGGCCACGTCCTTTTGCTTTTCCGCCTCCCGCCGGGCCAGCAGGTCGTAATACACCTTGCCCGCGCAGAGCACCACGCGGCGCACCTTTTCCCTGGGCAGGGCCGCCTGGTCGAACAGCACCTCCCGGAAGTACCCCTTGATCAGGTCTTCCGGAGAGGAGACCGCGCGGGGATGGCGCAGCAGGCTCTTGGGAGACATCACCACCAGGGGCTTGCGGAAGCTGCGGTGCAGTTGGCGGCGCAGCAGATGGAAGAACTGCGCGGGCGTGGTGGCGCTGCACACCTGGAAATTGTCGCCGGCGCACATCTGCAGGTAGCGCTCCAGGCGGGCGCTGGAATGTTCCGGGCCCTGGCCCTCGAAGCCGTGGGGCAGCAACAGCACCAGCCCGCTCATGCGCAGCCATTTTTCTTCCGAGGCGGCCACGAACTGGTCGATGATCATCTGCGCGCCGTTGGCGAAGTCGCCGAATTGGGCCTCCCACAGGGTGAGGCAATTCGGTTCGTTGAGGGAATAGCCGAACTCGAAGCCCAGCACGCCGATCTCGGACAGGGGGCTGTCGTAGACCTCGAAATTGCCCTGGCCTTCCTTCAGGTGCTGCAAGGACACGTAGTCCTTGCCGTCGGTCACGTCCACCAGGTTGGCGTGGCGGTGGGAAAAGGTGCCGCGGCTGGAATCCTGCCCGCTCAGGCGCACGTTGAAGCCCTCCCAGACCAGGGAGCCATAGGCCAGCATTTCGCCCATGCCCCAGTCTATGGGCCGCTTGCCCTCGATCATTTCGCGCCGGCCTTCCAGCAGCTTGACCAGCCGCGGATGGGGCGTGAAGTCCTTCGGGACGGTGTTCATGCCTTTGCCGATGGCGCGCAGGGTGCGCTTGTCCACCTCCGTGATCACGATCTGGCGCGGCACGCCCCGGCCCAGGCCGTCCCAGGTGCCGGAGAGGGTGTCAATGACGGGCTCCACCTTGTCCCGGGAGGCCTTTTCCAGGGCCTCGTCCAGGCGGGCGCGGTAGGCGGAGCGGATGCCCTCGTCCTCCTCGGGCGTCACGCTGCCCTCCTCGAGCAGCTTGCGGGAATATATTTCGAGGGTGGAGGGGTGCCCCTTGATGATCCCGTAGGTCAGGGGCTGGGTGAAATTGGGCTCGTCCATCTCGTTGTGCCCATGGCGCCGGTAGCAGAACAGGTTGACCAGGATGTCCGTATGGAAATTCTGCCGGAAGGCCACGGCCAGCTTCATCACGTGCGCGGCGGCCTCGGGGTCGTCTCCGTTGACGTGCAGCACGGGGATGTTGAGCATCTTCACCACGTCGCTGGGATAGACGAATGAACGGGACATGCGCGGCGGCGTGGTGAAGCCGATCTGATTGTTGACGATGATGTGGATGGTGCCGCCGGTCCTGTATCCCTGCAATTGCGACAGGTTGAGGCATTCCATCACCGAGCCCTGCCCGGCAAAGGCGGCGTCGCCGTGCATGAGCACGGGCACGATGAACTTGCGCTGCCGGTCCCCGCGCCGATCCTGCTTGGCCCGCACGTAGCCTTCCACCACCGGGTTCACCGCCTCCAGGTGGCTGGGGTTGAAAGCCAGGGAGAGGTGAATGTTCCCTCCGGAACGGGTCTCGCGGCCGCTGGAATAGCCCAAGTGGTATTTCACGTCGCCGGAGCCGGTGAGGTCGCTCACCTCGATCACGTCCTTGAACTCGGCGAACACCATATCCGGCCGCTTTTCCATCACGTTGACCAGGATGTTGAGCCGGCCCCGGTGGGGCATGCCGAACACCACCGTTTCCGCCCCCAGTTCCGCCGATTCGTCCACCAGCGCGTCCAGCATGACGATCAGGGTTTCCGCGCCTTCCAGGGAGAAGCGCTTCTGTCCCACGAACTTGGTGTGGAGGAATTTCTCGAACAACTCCGCATGGGCCAGCTTGGTCAGGATGCGCAGCTTGCTCTCCTTGTCGAAGCGGGGCTCGTTCCACGAGCCTTCCATGGCCTCTCGCAGCCATGCCCGCTGGGCGTGGTCGCGCATGAACATGTACTCCGCGCCCACCGCGCCGCAGTAGGTGTGCTGCACCTGCTCCAGGATATTGCCCAGGGTGGCCATGGGCGGCGCCACCAGGGTGCCGGTGGAGAAGGACTCGTTCAGGTGCGCTTCGTTGAGGCCGAAGTAGGCCAGGGAAAGATCGGGGGGATTCTTCATGTGGGGCCGGCCCAGGGGGTCCAGGGCGGCCCGGGTGTGGCCGAAGCTGCGGTAGGTGTTGATGAGCTGGTGCACCTTGGCCTGCTTGCCCAGGGCGGCTTCCCCTTCCTCCGCCTGCCCGGCCTGCGCTCCCTGCAATGCGCCGTTGCCCCCGGGCCGTTCCGCCCGCGCAGCCTGCATGGCGCCGTTGCCCCCGCCGTTCTGCAGCCAGGCAAAAAAGTGCCGCCATCCGTCATCGAAGGACTCGGGCGCCTGCTGGTATTTGCGGAAAAGATCTTCCAGAAATTCCGCGTTTACCCCGGAAAACACGGTCGGAAAGTCACCCGGATGCCCCATGCGCGCTTTCTCCGCTCACTTGTTTTCCCGGATACGGATGGAACCGCGATGGCGGCCTGGAGATTCCGGATTCCGGCGAAGAGTTGTCTATGATGTGCTTTTTACCGTATTAAATCAAGGCATTCTGCCC
>CBDUSX010000337.1:0-3528 GCA_965369935.1 uncultured bacterium | reverse complement strand
ACCTGTTCGCCGACCTGCGGCCCGAGCTCCCGCAAGGAACGAAGGGCCGCGCCGGAAAGGCGCGGGGCGCAGGATCTGCCGCAGGCGCAGAGTCTGCCGCGGGCGCGAAGGGGCGCAAACCGGCGAAGAACAAGCCCGCGTCCCCGCCCGCCGCGGAGGCGGAAAGCTCCGGACCGGCGGCGCCCGCGGCAGAGGCCGTGCCTGGGGCGAACGATGAAGCAGGGGAGGCCTCCGTGCTGCTCAAACTGGCCGAGGACGCCCTCAACACGGGCGACCGGGCAGGAGCCAGGGCGGGGCTGGAGCAGGTGCTGGCCCTGCATGCGGATTCCCGCGACGGTTTGCCCTGGCGGGTCAAGCTGATGCAATCACGGCTGGCGGTGCTGGAAGGGGACATTCAGGGGGCTCTGGACGGCTACGACGAACTGCTCGAGGCGCGGCCCGCGCTGGAGGAAAACGACTATTTGGGCCAGATCGAGGAGTTGACCGCCTCCCAGGAGGGCGCGGAAGGCGCGTCGCTCCGGGTGTCCCTGTTGCTCAAGCTGCTGGCGCGCTTCAGGCAAGCCAACGACCGCGCCGCCATGGACCGCATCTATGGACTGATCGAGAACGCCCAGGAACGGGCGGGGGACGAGCAAAAACTGATCCAGTATTACAAGAACCACCTGGAGATCAAATCCGTCATGGAAGACGTGGAAGGCCAGCTGGCGCTGATAGACCTGATCGGAAACCGCTATTACAAGCTGGGGGACACCGAAGCCGCCCGCCAGTTTTACGAGCAGGGGCTGAAACTGCGCGAGGAGCGGGCCGCCGCGGCCGGTGAATCCGAGTCGTCCGCCAGCTGAGCGATCCCCTCAGTTTCCCCGGCCGGCGCCGCCGTTCGCCTCGTGCTGCCGGGCGAGACAAGGCACCGAGCCGTAGGAGCAGAACACGCAGCAGTCGCCTTCGCGGGGCTTGAGGGATTCATTGCAAGCCTTGCAATCGTAGAAGACCAGTCAGGTGTCTTCCGGCATTTCCTCCCGCTCGCGGTGTCCGCATTCCGGGCAGGTCAGGGTGGAGTGCAGTTCGATCATCGCCCATCGCGCCGCAGCAAGAATACGCGCCGCGGCAGAAATCCGCGCCGCAGCAAAAAATACAGACCCGGCACCACGCCCAGGGCCCCGATCAACAGGGCCTCCGGGCGCACCAGCAGGGCCCGCAGGCCGCCCGCTCCCAGCAGCGCCGCCCCCAGCGGGACGAGGCAGCAGAGCGCCAGGGCCGTGGCCGCGATCTGTCCCCCACGCTGGAATTGAGAATCTTTCATCAGTCATTATACACCAATTTCCGTGCCGGTTGAGAGGCAATTTTCAGCAATTTCCCCCCTGCCGGCCCGGGGCAATATTTCTGAAATCCGCCCAACCCGCACCCGCCGCGCCCTTGTTGACGGCGTAGCCGGAAAGCCGTAAATTTTACCGTCATATTCACCACCCTGAAACCACAGGCAACCGGACAACGATGAGCGACGACGATCAAAATCCCCAATCCGAATTGTTCCGCATGCGCCACTCCCTGGCCCACGTGCTGGCCCAGGCCGTGCTGGAACTCCGCCCCGGGGCCAGACTGGGCTTCGGCCCACCCATAGAAAACGGGTTTTACTATGATTTCGACCTGGATCCGCCCCTTTCCACGGAGGACCTGCCCAGGCTGGAAAAGCGGATGCGCAAGATCATCAAGGCCGACCAGCCCTTCGAGCGCAAGGACTACGACGCGGAGGAACTGATCGCCAGCCTGAAGAAGGAAGGCGCCATCTACAAGGCCGAGAACGCGGAGGAACTCAAGGCGGGGGGCGCCGGCACCCTGGGCGTCTACAGCAACGGCGGATTCTCGGACATGTGCGATGGGCCTCACGTGGAATCCACCGGCAGAATTCCGTCCGATTCCTTCAAGCTGGACTCCGTGGCCGGGGCTTACTGGAAGGGTTCGGAAGACAACAAGATGATGCAGCGCGTCTACGGGCTGGCCTTCCAGAGCAAGGATGAGCTGGAGGCGTTCCTGGCCAGACGCGAGCTGGCGAAGGAGCGCGACCACCGCAAGCTGGGCCTGGAGATGCAGATTTTCACCATCTCCGAGGAGGTGGGCAAGGGGCTGCCGCTGTGGATGCCCAACGGCGAGGCCATCAGAGGGGAGCTGGAGCGGCTGGCCCAGGAGACCGAATTCAAGGCCGGGTACTCGCGGGTGTCCACGCCCCACATCACCAGGGAAGGGCTGTACCACACCTCCGGGCACCTGCCCTATTATGCGAAAGACATGTTCCCGCCCATGCAGGCGGAAGAGGGGAACTTCTACCTGAAGCCCATGAACTGCCCCCATCACCACATGATTTTCAAGGCGGCGCCGCGCAGCTACCGCGACCTGCCCTTGCGGCTCTCCGAGTACGGCATGTGCTACCGCTACGAGCAGTCGGGGGAGCTGTCCGGGCTGTTGCGCGTGCGGGCCCTGAACATCAACGATGCCCATATCTATTGCACCCCGGAGCAGACCACCGCGGAATTCGTCGCCGTGATGCGGCTGCATGCCTATTACTACGAGATGTTCGGCATCGAAAATTACTACATGCGCCTCTCCCTGCCGGATCTGGAGAGCAGCGGAAAGTACGTGGGCGAGCGTGATATGTGGGAGGCCGCGGAGAAAACGGTGGTGGCGGCCATGGAGGAATTCGGCGCGCCCTATGAGACCGCGCCGGACGAGGCGGCGTTCTACGGCCCCAAGGTGGATTTTCAGATTAAGAACGTGGTGGGGCGCGAGGAATCCGCCTCCACCAATCAGCTGGACCTGGTGATGGCCGAGCGGTTCGATCTGAGCTACGTGGGCAGCGACAACCAGCGGCACCGGCCCCACATCATCCACCGCGCCCCCCTGGGCACCCACGAGCGGTTCATCGCCTTTCTGATCGAGCATTACGGGGGCGTCTTCCCCACCTGGCTGGCGCCGGTGCAGGTGCGCATCATCCCCGTCGCCCCGGCCTTCAGCGAATATGCCTGCAAGCTCCGCGACGAGTTGCGGGAAGGTCTGGTGCGGGCGGAAGTGGACGATTCCCAGGAATCCCTGGGCAAGAAAATCCGCAACGGCGCCACTTCCAGGATTCCCAGCCTGTTCATCGTGGGCCAGAAGGAAATGGACGAGGGGGCCGTAAGCTGGAAGCGCCACGGAGAGAAGGAGCAGGTCACCCGCCCCTTCCAGCAGGCCAGGGACATGCTGGCCACGGAAATCGCCGCACGCGCGGACTGGCGCAAGGAAAAACGCTAGGTTCCGGCTGAGAGAACGATTCGCGGCGCCGCACCCTTCGAGACGCCCCGCTATGCGGGGCTCCTCAGGGACGCGGTTTTTTTAAGTCTCTGAACTATGTCTCTGAAACCCGAGGACTCCGCGTTGCTGAGGAGCGAGCGAAGCGCGCGTCTCGATCTGCGCGGAGTCCGCCGGCGGCGCGGAGGCGCACCCTAGGCCGCGCCCTGACTCTGCTTCCCCTTGCGCAGGCCCGCCATGGTGCGGGAC
>CBDUSX010000336.1:0-3531 GCA_965369935.1 uncultured bacterium | reverse complement strand
TCCCGGGGCGGGAGAAATTCCTCCACCAGCCTGCGCTCGGGGCTGCCCGGCTCCGGCTGCCAGTCGTAGCGCCAGTTCACCTGGGGCGGCATGGAAACCAGGATGGATTCGGTGCGGCCCGCGGATTGGAGGCCGAACAGGGTGCCCTGATCGTAGAGCAGGTTGAACTCCACGTAGCGCCCGCGCCGGTAGCACTGAAAGGCCCGCTCCCGCTCCCCGTAAGGGGTGCCTCCGCGTTTTTCCACGATGGGCAGATAGCTTTCCAGCAGGGTCTGCCCCAGGGCCAGGATGAACTCCCGCGTGGGTTCCGGCTCGTCTTTCAGATAGTTGAAGAATATGCCGCCGATGCCGCGGGCCTCGCCGCGGTGTTTGAGATAGAAATACCTGTCGCATTCCTCCTTGAAGCGCGGATAGTAGGCCGGGTCGAAGCGGTCGCAGCAGGCCTTGATCTTGCGGTGGAAGTGGATGCAGTCCTCGCGCTCGGGATAGAAGGGCGTGAGGTCCATGCCGCCGCCGAACCAGTACACCGGCCCCACCTCGAAGTAGCGCACGTTGAAGTGCACCGTGGGCACGTAGGGGTTGAGGGGATGGAAGATCAGGGAAACGCCTGTGGCGAAGTAGGGCGTGCCGGGCTCGATGTGCGGATTGTCCCGCAGCACCACCTCCGGGATGGCGGTGCCGTTGATGCCCGAGAACATCACCCCCGCCTTTTCCAGCACCTGCCCCTGCTCCAGCACCCGGCTGACGCCCCCGCCCCCTTCCTCGCGCCGCCACTCATCGGTCTGGAACTCGCCGCCGTCCAGCTTGCTCAGCGCACGGCAGATGTCGTCCTGCATGGCGCGCAGCGCCGCGGCGAGTTGCTTGCCGAATTCGGAGGCGATCATGGATTCCGGCGGTAAGAGGGTGGGCGGGTGTCGGGCATAAGGCCAAGTCACCGCACCATCCTAGCGCCATCCCCCCCGCGATTCAATCGCCCCCTTGGATTCACATCGGCGCCGCGCGCCTGCGCCCGTTTACGATGGTTGCGAAAGGGGCTAGGCTGTGTCTGAAAAAAAACAAATTGCGGGGGAACCAGTCCCCCCGCGCCCCCTTATATAGTGCCAGGTTTGCTGGAAGCCAAACCTGGCAAAGAACGGGTGCAGGGGCCAGTGGCCCCTGCTGGGGGGATTGGGGGGCAAAGCCCCCCAAAGGGAAGAGGAACGTTTTCATTCATCCAAGGGAAACGGACGGGGCATGAAGCGAATCACCCTGGTGCGGCACGGAGAAACCTTCCAGAACCACAGCCGCACGGTGCAGGGCAGCGACCCCACCCAGGGCCGGCTGACGGAAAAGGGCCTGCGCCAGGCCGAGCTGCTGGGCCGCCATCTGGCGGGGCGCCCCTTCGACGCGGTGTACTGCTCCCCCCTGGAGCGGGCGGTGCTGACCATGGGCCAGCTGCTGATGGCGCGCAACGGGGAGCGCACCCTGCCCATCGAGTTTCCCAGGGACCTGAAGGAGGCCAACGTGGGCGTACTGCACGGCCGCCCTCACGAGGAATGGCTCGACGCCATCACGGGCGATCCCATGACCTACGTGCCCGAAGGCGGGGAAAGCTGGCTGGACGTGCAGCGCCGGGCCACCGCCTGCCTGCGGGAGGTGATCCTGCCCAGCCCCCACTCCGACATCCTGATTGTCGCCCACGGCGGCGTCAACCGCGGCATCATCGCCTCCCTCACCGGCATCTCCATGGGCCAGGCCTGGAGCGGAGCGGGCCTCGGCGTGCCCCAGGACAATTCCTGCGTGAACCACCTGGAAATCGGGGACGATGGCGCCTTGCTGACGGCGGTGGTCAACGACACCACCCACCTGATGGAAGAACTTCCCCCGGCCGGCCCCGGCCAGCGCTGGGTGGGCGGCGAGCAACAATGGGAGCTGCTGGGCGAGGCCGCCCCCGCCACCCACTTCCTGGAAAAATAGGGCTGGAGAAATAATGCCTCCGGCGGGTCAGGGGCTCTGCCCTTTGGAATCCCGGCAGGGGCCAGGGCCCCTGCACCCCGTTCAGTGCCGGGATTGGCTTTCAGCCAATCCCGGCAACCAAAGCGCATGAATCCGTTACCTGTGATCCAACTGCGAAGTCAGCGGGCCGCGCCAGCTGACTTCGCCTGCACGGGGGGCGCGGGGGGGCTTGCTCCCCCGCATTTCTGCTTTTTTAAGACACAGCTACAATTCGACCATCCGTTCCACGATGGAGTGCCCGTCGGCGATGACCACCCCGCCGGCCACGGCCTCGCTTTCCCCGTACTTGACCGGCGCGGCTGATTGCGCCAGTTGCTCTCCGCTGGCCAGGGCGAAGGGCACCGGGTCGTGGCAGTGGGTGCGCAGGCTGATGGGTGTGGCGTGGTCGGAGACGATGAGGATTTTGAACGGCCCGCCCGCGGCCAGCCCTTCCAGCAGGGGCCCCACGATCTTTCCGTCAATGGCCTCGATGGCCCTGATCTTTTCCTCCCGGTTCCCCATGTGCCCCGCCTCGTCCGGCGCCTCCACATGGACGAACACCAGATCGTGATCTTCCAGGGCGCGCAGGGCATGCTCCCCCTTGGCGGCGTAGTCCGTGTCCAGAAAGCCGGTGGCGCCGGGCACGTGCACCACGTCGAAATCCGCGTAGGTGGCCATGCCGCGCACCAGGTCCACCGCGGAGATGACCGCCCCGCGCAATTTGTAGAGCGAGTGAAAGACGGGCATGCTGGGCGCCTTGCCCTGGCCCCATAGCCAGACCATGCTGATCGGGGGCAGGCCCGCGGCCTCCCGCTCCCGGTTCAGGGGATGGGCGCCGAGCACCTCCCGCGAGGCCTCCATGATGCGCCGCAATTCCGCCGCCCCTTCCCCGGCGGGCAGGTGGGGTGCGATGGGGCGGTCGGAGATGTCGTGGGGCGGGGTGGTGGCCATGTCCTGCAAGCCCTTGCGCCACACCAGCAGGTGCCGGTAGCTGACCCCCGCATAGAACTGGAAGGACTCGTCCCCCAACTCTGCGCCCACCGCTTCCACCAGCGCGCCGGCCGAGGCGGTGTCAATGTGCCCGCCGCTGAAGTCTGCCATTTCCTCAGCCTCCCCCGCGCCACGCAGGGAGACCAGGTTCATGCGGAAGGCCACGTCCTCCGGGCCCAGCTTGACGCCCATGGCCGCGGCCTCCAGGGGCGCGCGCCCGGTGTAATAGCGGCGCGGATCGTAGCCGAACAGGCTCAGGTTGCCCACGTCCGAGCCGGGGGGCAGGCCCTCGGGGATGGTGTGGATCAGCCCGAACAGGCCGCAGCCGGCCACCCGGTCGAAATGGGGGGTGCTCGCGGCCTCCAGGGCCGTG
Organism: uncultured bacterium; assembly: GCA_965369935.1. GTDB lineage: Bacteria > SAR324 > SAR324 > SAR324 > JACQKK01 > JAPUIH01. The sequence goes on along the minus strand of CBDUSX010000336.1, from coordinate 194 downwards.
GGCCCGGCTTCCGGGCGTTCGAGCAGGTCTCCCATCCCGTCGCCCTGAATGATCACGTACTTCATAGAGTCATAGAGATAGAGTCAGCAGGCAGATCTTCGCCGCCCTTGCGGACGCCCTCGGGCGCATGTCCCGCGGGGCAAGAATCGTTCTCAATGGGGTAACATCCGCGCTTCCGCATGCACAAGGGGAAA
>CBDUSX010000335.1:0-3534 GCA_965369935.1 uncultured bacterium | reverse complement strand
AATTTATTGCCTAATTTTTGCGCAGAATTTCTGTGGAATGCCTGAAATCCAGGCAAAATCCCATGCAAGACGGCAAGGGATATGCGAATATAGGACGTTATTTCAATAGGTTGGGAATTTCCGCATCTTGGTACGGTTCCTGAAACAGGAACGGGTACAGTCGCCATCAACGGTTCGCAAATTGGGTGAATCTTTGTCCCTGAGAAAGCGAGCTTCATCATGAATCGTTGATGGCGGAATCCTTCCTTTAGGCCTCCTCGGGCGCCTCCACGCCGGTTTCCCGCAGAAATTCCTCCACCCTTTCGAGTTGCTGCTCCCCGCAGTAGCGCAGCAGCATGGCGCGCTGTTCCCGGAAGAAATCCCCCAGCCGCGCCCGCTGGGCCTGATTGGTCACGGCGGTCTGGCGGATTTCGAAGAGGAAGGCGATCATGTCCAGCGCCTTCAGGTCCGCCGCCAGCTCCTCGTCGAAGGCCACGCCCAGCCCCGCCAGGAAGTTGGTTTGCACTTCCTCCAGGCGCGCCCGCAGGTCGGGGGTCTTCAGGCCAGGCAGGATGTCCCCGGTGGCGGACTCGTGCAGGTCGTGAGTGAGCCCCATGACGATCAGCCGGTTGCGCCGCTCCGCGTCGTAGCCCCGGTGGCGCGCCCAGTACAGAGCCAGGTAGGCCACGCAGAAGCAGTGCTGACCCACGCTCCAGTCTCCGAAGCCGGAGACGGCGAAGGCGCGGGGAATCTTGAACAGGTTCATCACCACGTCCAGATTGGGGCGGTGCATGACCTCGCTCAGGTAGCCCTGGGGCGTCAGGATGTCTACAACGTCTTTCGCCATGTCTTTTGCCATGGTCACCTGTTGCTTGAAAGGATGGCGCGCCGGCCCCTTCCGGCCCGGCGGACGGGGGCGCTGAACGGGGATGGCGCCGGCTTCGCGGGTGCATGGCCGGCTTTCGCCGAATTACGGCCGGCTTCTCGGGTGCATGGCCGGCTTTCGCCGGTGCGCGGTTCCCGCTTGTATACCGGCGTTATATGGGATTTCGGGGGATTTGAACAGGTACAGAGGATGTGGATTCTCCCACACCGGATTGCACCTGTTTTAGTGGTCAGGGGGGGGGCGAGGCTATTCCTTCCGGATCACCACCTGCTTCAGGGGCTTGTTCTGGTAGAGGTGAATGTAATCCACCAGGATTTGCAGCACTTCATCCAGATAGAAGTCTTTTTCGTCTTTCTTGTCCGGATCTTCCGTGAGACGCCGCCGCGGAGTGGGGCGCTCCGGTTTGCCGCCTTTCTTGCTGATCTCGATCATCCGGCTGACGGTGACCACCTTGCGGTGTTTCTCGTTTTTCAGATATTCCGCCACGCGCTCTTCAATCTTGACGAACTCCGGCAGGCCGCGCCGTCTTTGCCGGGACCGTTCCTGGATTACCGGAATGTAGGGGGCAAGATCGCCCCAGGGCCGGTAGGCGTACTTGCGAATGGCATCCCAGGGCAGGGCGCTGTCCAGGGAGGATTCCCCCATGTCCAGGTGGTTGGCCAGGGAAGGCAGCACGATGTCGGGCACGACGCCCTTGTTTTGCGTGGAGTTGCTGCCCGGCCGGTAGAATTTGGCCACGGTGGTTTTGAGCGCGCCCAGCCCCCTGGAAAGCTGGATGATGTTCTGCACCGTGCCCTTGCCGAAGGTGGCCCGATCACCCACCAGCAGCGCCCGGCCATAGTCTTGCAGGGCGCCGGCCAGAATTTCCGAGGCCGACGCGCTGTAGCGGTTGGTGATCACCACCAGGGGCCCCTTGTAGATCGGTTCGGAGTGGGGGTTGGAGATCACCGAGATGCGCCCGCGGACGTTCTTCACCTGCACCACGGGGCCTCTCTTCAGGAACAGGCCCGACAGGGAGATCGCCTCGTCGAGCCCGCCGCCTCCGTTGTCGCGCAGGTCCAGCACGACGCCGTCAACCCCTTTCGCCTTGAAGTCCTCCAGGATTCGGGCCACGTCGCGTGAGGAACTCTTGTAATTATTAGGATTCGAATGGCGTTCGGAAAAATCCACGTAAAAGGAGGGGAGCTTGATGACGCCGAACTTGAAGGGCGGCCCGCCCTTGCGGGGCTGCTCCCTGATCTTGCCCTTGGCCCAGCTCTCCTTGAGAAGAATCTTGTCGCGCTCGATGGCGATTTCGCGGCGGGCTTCCCCGGAGCCATCCAGCTTGCGCAAGACGGCCAGGCGCACGATGGTGCCGCGCTTGCCGCGGATGCGATTGACCACGTCAATCAGCCGCATGTTCTGCACGTCCTCGAACTCCGCCTCGACGCCCTGGGCCACCGCGGTGATCTTGTCCTCCTTCTTCAGGCTGCCCTCCCGCCAGGCTGCGCCGCCGGGAATGATGGAGGTCACCACCGTCATTCCGTCCTCCCAGCGCAGGGTGGCCCCGATTCCTTCCAGGGACAGGCGCAGGGAGATGTTGAAGTTTTCCAATTGGTCCGGCGAGAGGTACGAGGAATGAGGGTCGTAAGCGGCGGTGAAGGAGTTCAGGAACGACGTTACCACGTCGTTATGGGTGTAGCGGTTCATCAGGATGCGCCGGCTGCGGTATCGGCGCTCCAGAGTTTTTCTGGCGTCCGCCTCCCCGGCGCCGCCCAGCACCTGCTCCAGCAGCTCGAATTTCAGCTTCTTCGCCCACAGCTTTTCCGCTTCGGCCTCGTTCTTCGGGTAGGGTTCGTCCTTGCGGTCCCGGATGGTGGAGTCCTCCGACTTCAGGTCGAATTTCCCCTTCAGCAGGCGGTTGATGGTGGAGGCGCGTTCGTTGACCCGTTTGCGCACCCGGTCGAAGATGGCAAAGGCGGGTTTGATGTTTCCACCCGGCACCATATTGTCCAGCCGCCTGGAATATGCCTGGAATTCGTCAATGTCGCGTTGTAGATAGTAGTAATGACCCGGGTCGAAGCTGTTGAGAAAGTTCTTCAGCATCAACGACGAATGGGTGTCGTCGAAAGCTGCGCGTGAGTAGTGGCTGCGCAGGAAGGTCTTGACGATAGCGGCCACATCCTCGCCTTTGAGCTTTTTGCCCGACTGCGCCGGCGCGGCGCCGGGCAGGAGCACGAAAACCAGCAGCGCGGCGGCGGCCACCAGATTGGAGAATTTGATCGTTTGCTGCATGAGGTTCGGAACAGGATGGATGGCCGGCAGGGTGTGAAACGGCTCCCGGCAGGGACAAAATTCAATGTGCCGCAATTCCCCGCAAATGGCAACAGGCCCTAGGGCTCCCGGTCTGGCCGGAAACCGGGCGCGCACAGGCTCACGGGCGGCGGGGGATCGGGACTCGCCTTATTTGTTTAGAACCCGTTTTAAAAATAGATGGCCGCCACGCCCTTCGAGACACTCGCTACGCCCGTTCCTCAGGAACGCGGCCCGGCTCCTCCGTTCAGGCTACAGCCTGAGAAGCCCGATTCCCTGAGGAACCCGGCCACTCGCGAGTGGTCAGGTGTCTCGAAGGGTAGGGCTTGAGCCTAAATTGTCATTTTGAGACCGCTTATAATACTTGTAACGGAGAG
>CBDUSX010000334.1:0-3535 GCA_965369935.1 uncultured bacterium | reverse complement strand
CGGCGGCTACAAATTCGCGGCGATAGGGTGTAGGGTGGCAGCGGCCTGGGGGTCGTATTTGCGCCGGGCGCCCGGCGGATCGCGGCGGAATTTGCGGACGCGGCGGATTTTGCTGATGCGAAAGTAAAGAGCGGGGGAACTCGTATGTTGCAAGACAACGAATGGTTGATCCTGGACGTGTTCCGCAACGTGGTGGGGCCCTACACCGGCGAGGAGGTGCGGCGCCGGGCGCAACGGGGGGCCAATTTCTTCGTGTTCCGCCCCGAGCAGGCCGAGTGGCTGCCGGTGGATTTGGTGCCCGAACTGACCGGAGCCGCGCCGGGGGACGGAAAGGGCCTGAGCTCCGCGGAAGCGGGCGAGGCGGCCCGAAGTATGGAGCGGGCCATTGACGAGTTGTTGGGCGTGTGCCGCGGCATCATCGCCGACGGCAAGGTGGTGCCCCACGAGGCGGACTACCTGAAAATCTGGCTGGAAAAGCACCAGCAGGTCAGCGGCATCTGGCCGGCCAACGTGCTGGTGGAGCGCCTGCGCCGCATCTATGCCGACGGCGTGGTGGACGAGTGGGAACAGGAGGAACTGGCGGAAGTGCTGGGCCGGATCACGGGGGAAAAGCCGGGCTTTCAGGACGCCATCCGCCTGGCCAGCGATGTGGCCATTGACTATCCGGAGCCGCGCATAGATTTCGAGGGCAAGGCTTTCTGCTTTACGGGCCGGTTCGCTTTCGGCCCGCGCAACAAATGCGTGGAGGCGATCGAAAAGCGGGGCGGCATCTACCACGAGCATCCCAACCTGGAAACCGACTACCTGGTGGTGGGCACCCTGCACGGAAAAAAATGGGAACTGCCCTCCAAGGGCAAGAAAATCGAGTTCGTGGTGACCAACTCGGAGGCGCGCTCCCGCACGACGATCATCTCCGAGGAAAACTGGACCTACCAGATGTAGGCCAACAGCGCTGCCGGCCCCCTGCCCTCATCCCGCGGGGATCGGGGGGAGGCCCGGCCCATGGAGCGAAGGGTGAGCGGCAAAGTCTTGAAGACGGATGCGGAGTGGCGCGCCCAACTGACGCCGGAGCAGTACCGCGTGCTGCGGGAAAAGGGCACCGAGCATCCCTACACAGGCGCCCTTTTGGACAGCAAGCAGGCCGGCACCTACCGTTGCGCGGCGTGCGGGCAGGCGTTGTTCCACTCCGGCGCCAAGTTCGAGTCCCATTCGGGCTGGCCCAGCTTTTATGCCCCCATCGCCGAAGACAGCGTGAGCAGCGAGGAGGACGCCTCCCTGGGCGTCGTACGCACGGAAGTGCTGTGCGCCCGCTGCGGCGGCCACCTGGGGCACGTCTTCGAAGACGGCCCGGCCCCCACCGGCCTGCGCTACTGCATGAACTCCGCGGCCATGACCCTGGATGCGGAGCCCGAGGAAGAGGGCTGAGGCGCTCTAATGTGCCCCCTCCCCCTGACCCCCTCCCGCCAGGGGAGGGGGAGTAAAATTGCGCTCCCGCCAGCCTGCGCGGGCGGTTCGCGAACCGCCCCTACCCCAGCTTATGCGGAAATTCGGCCATGGCTTCGCCGCCGGCCACCACCTCCCCGTCCTGGTTCCGCACGTCCAGTTCGAACACCAGCCAGCGTCCGCGGGCGGTCTCGATTTTCTGGGAGACGGAAGCGCGGGGTGTGATCACGTCCCCCGGATAAACGGGCTGCTTCCAACGCGCCTCCAGCCGGCGGTGCAGGCCCCCGCGCGGGAGCAGCCAGTCGGTCATCATGCGGGTCATCTGGGCGAAAGTGCCCATGCCATGAGCGATCACCCCCCGGAAGCTGGTGCCGCCGAAGGTCTGCTGCATGTACTTCTCGTCGAAGTGGAGGGGGTTGAAATCCAGCGAAGCCTCGGCGAAGGCGCGGATGGTCTCGTGGGACACCTGGAAGGCCTCCCCTTCCAGCCCGTCCCCTACGGCGATCTGATCGAACGCACCTGCCATGGGTGCCGCTCCGTTTAGTTACTCGGGCCGGATCGTCCAGCCCCTGCCGGAGCAGACGACCTCGTCGCGCTGGTTGTAGAACACGTTCTCGTGAATGGCGAACAGCCGCCCCTTCCTGATGTAGCGGTCCAGGCACTTGCCCACCATGCGGATGGTGTCTCCGGGGCGGGCGGGCTCATTGTAGTACCAGGACTGGCTGGCGTTGATCGTGCCCGGCGAGCGCATCCAGTCGTCCCCGCGGGTGCAGGCGAACATGAGCAAAATGTGAATGCTGGGCGGAGCGATGATGCCCCCGAAGGGCGTGGTGGCCGCATAGGCCTCGTCCGTATAGAGCGGGTTGGGATCGCCGATGCCCACGGCGAAGCGGCGGATCACCTCGGCGCTCAGCGTTACGGGAACCGTGTTGCGCAATTCGCCCGGAATGATCTCGTCCCAGGTCTTGCGCTGGCCGGTGTGCTTCCAGAAATCCCGCTCGAAGCTGTCCCAGTCGAATTCCGTCATGGCCTCCCCGCAGGCATGCTAGCTGGCCGGCCCGAGTTGGCGGTGAAACAGGGCGAGGATGCGCTCCCAGCCCCGCTCGGCGGCTTCCTTGTGATAGGCGCCTTCGCGGCCCGGAAACTGGAAGGCGTGCACCGTGCCCGGATGCACCTCGATCAGGCTTTTCACCTGACAGGATTTGAGGGTCTCGCGAAACTGCTCCACCTCGGCAAGGGGCACGTAGCTGTCGGTTTCCGCAAACCCGCAGTACAACTCGCCCTGCAGCTTGCCGGCCAGCAGATGCGGGGAGTCCTCCTGATCGGTCACGATGCGCGTGCCGTACATGGCCGCGGTGGCCTTGAAGGCCTCCGGAAAGCTGGCCGCCGCGGAGACGACGAACGCGCCGCTCATGCAATAGCCGATACAGCCCAAGGCGCCCGGGCGCACGGCGTCCTCCCCCACCAGGAAGTTGAGCAGCCCCCGCGTGTCGGACACCACCTGCCCGTTGTTGGGGCGCACCGACGCCCGCTCAGCCAGCATGGCCTCGTCCGTGTTGCCGGGCTCGTAGCGTTTTCTGCCGTGGCGGTAGTACAGGTCGGGCACCAGCACGCAGTAGCCCACGGTGCCCACCCGGCGGGCCATGTCGTACAGCTCTTCGCGGATGCCCGGCGCGTCCATGTAAATGATCACCGCCGGGTAAGGCCCCGGCCCGTCCGGGTGGGTGATGAAGGTGTCCATCTTTCCGTCCGCGGTTTCGATGTCAACGTTTCGCTCTTGCATCGCCTCGTCCTTTCTGTTGCTTCGTGCGGTCCTTACCTGTTTCCCGCACCCTCAGGCCGGAGTGAATTTGGGCAGGAAGACGCCCTCGCCCACCTCGCGGAATACCACCTTCACGGCCATGCCGGTCTTCAGTTCCACGCCCTCCACGCCTTCCAGGCTGGTCACCAGGCGCGGGCCCTCGGCCAGTTCCACCACGGCCAGGGGATAGGGCAACTCGTCGAAGAAGGCCGGGTGATAGCGCTGGTGCATCACCACGTGACTGACGATGGTGGCCTGGCCGCTTGCCTCCTCCCACTCGAATTCCGGCGA
>CBDUSX010000333.1:0-3543 GCA_965369935.1 uncultured bacterium | reverse complement strand
TGTTCATGCCGCGCGCGTGGGCAACATCCATGCCGATGGTGAAGCGGTCCGGGAAAGCTTCATAAATCTGCTTCATGTGAGGAAAGAATATTCCGTCTTCCTCCATGAGCGCCGTATAGGACTCCATGCGCGGGCGTCCAGTGCCGTAGTTCTGTTTCCCGATATTGGTCATGCCGCCCAGGTCGCACATCAGGTTGGGATGCCGGGTCAGCACCTTGCGGATGACCGGCGCTTGGCTTCGACCGCAGTTGTGCGCCCAAACATAGCGAACCGTACCGTATTCATCGATCAGCCGGCTGAAATCGGCGACCAGGCCGGGCTCGCCTTCCATATGGATGACGATCGGCACGTCGAACCGCATCGCGATATCGCTAAGCCTTCTGGTGAAAGTCGAGTATATCGGATTATCCAACTCGGCATACCGACCCGTCGTATAGGCAAAATGCCGAACGATCAATTCTCCGATCCCGTAGAATTTTCCCGAGGCGAGTTTCTGTTCGGTCTCTTGTAGGAGGGTTTCGATTTCGACTGGAGGATAGTGCCATTTGTCCGATCCGGTCAGCACCGGCCTCTGCATACCGACGAGCGGGAAGAATCGGCCTGGATAGGAAGCCGCCATTTTGAGCGAAAGCTCATCGCGACCCGGTAAATCCTTTCTCCATGCCGGGCCCGGGTAGTATCGGGCCATCAGCAATTGGCGGGTGACGCCATTGGCGCTGGTCACGCGGTCCATGGTCTCCGGGTCGAAAGAGCCGCCGATGTGACCGTGGGCATCGAATATGGGCCCATTGTAGGGGTCGGCAGCGACGGCCACGGCATACAGGCAAACGACGGCGACGACAATGAAGGGAATATGCTTAACCGATATTTCCCATATGGACTGCCTGAACAGCATGGGCAGATCCCCTGGCCGATTCCTACGATCATCCTTGATGGCGAATCTACTTCTTTCAGGTGATGTGCGCCCGTACATGGGAAATTCATGGGGCATCCGCGTGCCTCCGGGTGAGCGCTCCGGGCCGGGCGTCCACGGGCAAATGCCGCGCGGGACAGGCGGGCCGGTCAACTGAACAGCACCGAGGAGAGTTTGTTGCGGTAGGCATAGGTGATGGGCGAGTCGTTGGGCAGCAGATCGAACACCGCCACCATCCCCTTGCGCCCCCCGTCGCCGTGGAAGGCGCGGTCTTCCTTGACGATGGAGAAGAACCCTTCCAGCGCCTCCTCGTGGGCGCCCTGCAGGGCCTGCCGGCAGGCGTTTTCAAAGCGGACGGACATCTCGTCCTCCGCTTTCTTTTCCTCCGCGGCCTCCAGGCATTCGTGCAGGAAGATCTTGGCCTTGAGCCCGTTCAAGGCCTTTTCCGCGGGCGCTTTGTCCGTCAGGCGCTCCAGGGCCGCGTCGGTCACGCGCTCGGCCGCTTTTTTGGCTTCCTCCAAATTCCCCTGGTCCGCCATATGGTTGCCCAGCCCGATCAGCCCGGCGGCGTTGTCCGGGTCTTCGGCCAGGGTCTGCTCAAACGTCTCGATGGCCTCTTCGGTCTGCCCCTCGGCGTACATTTCCAGGGCGGAACCTGCGCTTTCGTCCGAACTGGTGGGCAGGTTTTGCTCGAGGAACTTGCGGATTTCCGGCTCCGGGTAGGCCCCCATGAACTCGTCCTTGATGGCGCCGTTCACGAACAGCTTGACCGCCGGAATGCTCTGGATCATCAGGGCCTGGGCCAGCATGGGATTCTCGTCCATGTTGACCTTGACCAGCTTGAATCCGCCTCCGCTTTCCTGCGCCAGCTTTTCCAGCACCGGGCCGATCACCTTGCACGGCTCGCACCAGGGCGCCCAGAAATCCACCAGCACCGGCACCTCCCGTGACGCTTCAAGCACGGTTTGCTGAAAATCGGCGTCGGTGGCTTCCACGGACTGATGAGACATATCAATTGACATGGAAAGGACATCTCCCTTAGGGTTTGCAAGCAACGCCTTGCGGGGGCAACGGACCTCGTTTGGGGGTCATACTACCTTCCGCCCCGAGGGCCGGTCAACTCCCCGCCAGGAAGTTGCGGCGCCGGCAAGGCGCCGGTGCATGGCAGGTCCGCCTTACGCCCGCCGGGGCAGCCGAAAGGACGGCGCAACCGGGCCCGTTGTCTAGAGACTCGTATCGCATGGACGTAAAAACCATCGTCGTTCCCTCCGAATTGCACAACGTTTCCGGCGACCTGCTGGCGATAGACCTGGAAATGGCCAACTCCTTCCGCACGGGCCCCAGCGTCATTTGCATGATCGGCATCGAATTCTACGAACCAGGAAAAAAGCGCACCTGCGCTTCCATCGGCTACATCACAAGACGCTCGGAAGAAAAGGAGTTGGTCGCCTGGCTGCTGGACCAGCTCGCCCGCTTCCGCCGCCGGCATCGGGAAGGCCGGCTGCTCAGCTTTTCCGGCCTGGACAACGACGTGCGCTGGCTGAAGGAAAGGCTTGAGCGTCACGACCTGGCGGACCCCGAGGATTCCATCCTGGACGAGATGGGACATGTGGACCTCAAGGTGGAATTCCGCCGCAGGACGCAGAGCGACAACATTTCCCTCAAGCGGCTGGAGGAAATCTGCGGCATCGAGCGGGGCTCCTCGGTCACTTCCAAGAAAGTCAGCTACATCCTCACCGACCTGGTCAAGAAGGACAAATTGGACACCACCATCCCGGATCGGCTGCACGAGTATCTCAGGGACGACGTACACAATCTGTTTCTCATCTTCGATCGCTGGCAGAACCTGCGCCTGGAACCTCACAACCTGCCGGACGAGGAGGTGCACACGCTGCTGGCCAGCATCATCAGGACGGCGGACAAGTTCGTCCGCACCAACCAGAACAGGAACGGGTACCGCAAGGAATTCGCCGCGCTGAAAACATACCATGCGGCACTGCGGGAGCGGATGAGCCGGGTGCTGGCCGAGGAGAGCTTCGAGAACTTCTCCCTGCCCGACTTCCCCCCGGTGCGCATCAAGCTGCCCGACTTCGAGCGCCTGCGCAAGAAACACAATTATCTGGGCAGCATCCAGATGGTGGATGACCAAACCGGCGCGTACCGCCTGAGGCGGGTGTTTTTCCGGCCCAGGGGGGCGCTGGCCGTCGTGCGGCGCGGGGGCCGGCTGCTGATGATCCGCCGGGCGGAGAGCCTCAAGCGCGCGGCAGGCTTGTGGGGCCTGCCGGGCGGAGAGCAGGAAAAGGGGGAAACGCCGGAGCAATGCGCCCAGCGCGAACTGTGGGAAGAACTGAGGCTGGAAGGCAAGGTGGCCGGCGTGCTGGGGAAGAGCGCCAGCTACAACGGCGAATACGAGTTGATATGGGTCGAGCTCGCAGTGGAGGACCTGTCCACCCTCGACCCCTATCCTGAGGAAGTGGGGGAGGTGCGCTGGGTGACGCCGGAGGAGCTGGCGCTGCTGGAGCCCCTGATCCCCAGGGCGCGGGAAGGCTTCGCGGAATTCCTGGGCGCCGAATGGGGAGCCGGCCCTCCGGAGCGCACACCCGCCGCCGGAAATGATCCGCCCCCGCCCT
>CBDUSX010000332.1:0-3549 GCA_965369935.1 uncultured bacterium | reverse complement strand
GGACTCGTAGGCGGAGAGAGAGGGATTCGAACCCTCGGTGCGCTTGCACACACACACGCTTTCCAGGCGTGCACCTTCAACCGCTCGGTCATCTCTCCACAGGTGCGTATCCGCCAGCGCGCGGCACGCTTGCGCCGGCGCGGCGCGGAGGCCTGCCATGGCATCCCGCAGCCCTGGAGACCGGTCAATAGTGGCAGAGGGCCTGCCGCATTTCAAGCGGGAGAGAGGGTATTCCGGCGCGGGCGGGATGGCTCCCGGTCCCGAGATGGCCCGGCCCGCCGGCCGGTCAATTGAAGACGATTTCCCCGACGTCCTTGAAAAATATCTCGTAGTTTCCGAAACGCGTCTTTCCGTAGCATTTGCTGGTGCGCTCCAGGGACAGTTCCACCGTCTCTCCGGATTTCGTCGTTACGGAAGCGGCGATCAGGTCCGGATTGGACAGCTTCTTCCCGGAGAACACCTTCACGGATTTAAGTTTTTGGAAGGGCAGGGTAATCCTGGCGTTGCCGAACATGCCCTCGAAGTGCACCTTGCCTTCCCAGGTAAACCGGTTGGCTTTGAGGGACTTCCCCTGGGTATCGGTCACCGTCACGGAAAAATTCTGCTGGGGGATGGGAATGCTGGGGCCGTCCCCGTCCCCGCCGTTGCCGAGTCCCATCCACCACACCGCCGCCAGCGCCACCGCCACGGCCACCAGCCAGGAACCTCCGCTTTTCCTTCTAGTAACTCCCACCGCTGGTTTCTCCCTCTGTTCGTTCTGAATTGATCGCCCTTTCGCCGCCGGGCTAAGCTTGGCGATCATATTCCTCCATTGCACGCCTAAGCGCAAATCGCCGGAGGCCCGGCCACCGACTATACCTCGGTCCAGCGCCGCCTTGGGCGTGCCGGAAGCGGGGCCCCCGGCCCTCCGCGCGGGCGGGGAATCCTCCTTGGAAGTCCGGGGGCTTTCGGGTATATTCTAAGCGTCCGATCACTATTCACGAGGGATTCCATGGCCGCCCGGGACAAGGCTTCGGTGCTGAAATGGTTCAAGGGCCACCGGGGGAAGGAGATCGTCATCACCTCCCGTGGCAACTCCCTGCGCCTGCAAGGCCGCACCACCGGCGTGCAATCTCTGGACGCGTGCAGCACGGAGTTTGAGGAAAGCACGCTGGAACTGGACGGCGAGGGGCTGCACGTCGCGCTCACCTTTCACCGGGAAAACCTGGGGGTGCATTGCCTGGCATATCGCTCCGGGGGCAAGGAAGTTTCGCTGTCCATGGCTGCCAGCATACCCTACGCGTCGTTGCAGCTGTCCACGCCAGACAAGGAGAAAAAGGGGAAGAAATCCTCCGGCCGGCAGAGCGAGGAACCGGAATTTTCGCCCTATGAGCTCCTCCATTAAGGCCGGCCTGGCTTCCATGCCGCCTCCCGCCCAGTGGCTGGAGGACGGGCAGGGCAGGCGCATGGCCTTCTCCGCCTATCCGGCGCCGGAACCCCGCCTGCACCTGCTGATCTCCCACGGCTTCGCCGAGCACAGAGGCTGGTACCACCATGTGGCCTCGGCCTTCCGGGATGAGGGAATTTCCGCCTATACCTTCGACCATTTTCATCACGGCATTTCGACCGGCAGGCCGGGGGACGCGCCGGAATACGGCGTGTTCACGGACGGGTTGCAACTGGCCCTGGAACAGGGGGTGCTGCCCCTCCGCTCCCCGGAAGTGCCGCTGGCGCTGCTGGGCCACAGCAATGGCGGGCTGGCCGTGCTGATGGCGCTCAAGCACCTCCCGCCGAAGCTCGTCTCCGCGGTGGTGTTGAGCAATCCCCTGTTGGGTTTGCCCCGTCTGGTGACGGCCTGGGGCGGTGTGGCAACCTCGCTGCTGGGCTTCATCGCGCCGGGGTTCAGGGTGCCCATGCGCACCCTGCCCTGGCATCTCACCGGGGACCGCAGGCTCTGGCCGCAGTTCTACCGGGACCCGCGCCGCCTGCGCGGCATGAGCGCACGGTTCTTCAAGGCCATGACGGGCGCGGCGCGGCAGGCGCGGCAGGAAGCCGATTGCCAGGGATTGCCCCTGCTGTTACTCTTCGGAGAGCGGGATCGCGTGGTGGACCGGCAGGCCACCCTGGACTGGTTCGAACGGCTGGACAGCGGGAAAAAGGAGCGCCGCTCCTATCCCGGTTTGCGCCACGAGCTGTTCAACGAGCGGAAATGGGCCGGGGTGGTGGCGGACGCGGCGGGTTGGCTGAAAGGCACTTGTTGATGGGGCCGCCGTCCGGCCCCGCATGCCCGTGCGCAGGAATCGCGGGCGAAAACATGGCGTGGACGCCGGCGCTGCGCCTTTCCCTTGTGCCGGCCCCCGCGGGCGTTTCCCCTGCATCGAATATCCTCCCTGCAAAACAAGACCCTCATGACCCCTTGGCGCTTCTCCCATCTCAGCGACCCCAAAATTCTGGTGGTGCGGAACGACGGGCTGGGGGACTTCCTGCTGACCCTGCCGCTGGTCGCGGCCCTGAAGCAGCAACTGCCCGCCGCGCGCATCTACGGGCTGGTCAGCCACCACCTGAAGGATTTGGTGCCCCTCCTGCCGGACTTCGAGGGGGCGATACTGGACGAGGGCTGCCTGCTGAAGCGGCATCGGAAGCTTTTTTCCCGCGCCGAGCGCAGGCAGAAGCGGCGCCGGCTGGCTGAGGAAATCCGGGCGCAGCGCTTCGATCTGGCCGTCCTGCCTTACGCGGAGCGGGCCTCGGCGGCGCTCGTTCAGCGGGCGGGCGTGCCGCGCCGGGCGGGCCCCCTGCGCCGGCTGTTTTTCTGGCGCTTCAACGTACACAACTCCGTCTCCCGCAAGCGCAGCGGCGCGGCGGAATACGAGCTGAACCTGACCTACCTGAAAACCCTGTGGCTGGAAGAGGCCTTTGCCGCGCCCCGGCTGCAACCGCCCGCGCCGGGTTCCTGCATGCCGCGGGGCGGCAGGGGCTATGTGGTGATTCACCCCCACAAGCGCAGCGGCACGGCGCTGACATGGCCCATGGCAAATTTCGTGGCCCTGGCCGGGGAATTGCTGGCCGCCGGGCTTCACGTGGCCGTGATCGGGGACGAGCCGGACGGCCCCGTGCTGCGGGAGCACTTCGGAAAGGTCGAAGGAGCACGGCTGGTGATCGGAGAGCCCCTGCCCCGGCTGGTTGCGCTGATCGCCGGGGCGCGCCTGTTCGTGGGCAACTCCTCCGGCCCCCTGCACCTGGCCGGGCTGGCCGGGACGCCCCATATCGGTTTTTATCCACAGAACCGGGTCAGCTCTCCGCGCCGCTGGCGCACCCTGCCGGTTTCCGGCGCGCCGCCGCACCCGGACAGCTACCTGCTGGGCCCGGATTTTCCCAAAAGCTGCGTGACCTGCGAGATGGAAAAATGCGCGTATTTCAACTGCGTGGCCGGCATACCCATGGAGCGCGTGCGTGAGGGCGTGCGCGCCTGGGGCCTGCGCCTGAACACGCCCGCGGGCAAGACGCGCTTGCGGGCCACCGGATCGTGAATCGGATCGTGATTCGGCGTCCCGGCGGCATCCGCAGGGCGGG
>CBDUSX010000331.1:0-3564 GCA_965369935.1 uncultured bacterium | reverse complement strand
CAAGCTGGTGCTGAGCGAATTGAGCGGGCACGTGCTCAAGGTGACCCTGAACCGCCCGGAGCGGCTGAACGCCCTGGGGGGGTCCATGCGCCACGAGTTCCTTGCCGCCTTGCAGCGGGCGGAAAGCGACAAGGAGGTGCGGGTGGTGGTGATTACAGGGGCGGGGCGGGCCTTTTGCTCGGGCGGGGACGTGAAGGAAATGAGCGAGCGCCGCGAGGGCAACGGCGGCGAGCGCTTCGGTGGCTCAGGTGGCGAGACGCCGCCCGTCCGCGACCACATCATCGCCCTCATGCGCGGCATGCCCAAGCCCGTCATAGGCGCCATCAACGGCGTGGCCGCCGGCGCGGGCATGAACCTGGCCCTGGCCTGCGACATGCGCATGGCCTCGGACAGAGCCCTGTTCACCCAGGCCTTCGTGAAGCGCGGCCTGCACCCGGACTGGGGCGGCACGTATTTTCTGCCGCGGCTGGTGGGCACGGCCAAGGCCTGCGAGCTGATCTTCAGCGGGGACATGATCAACGCCGAGCAGGCGCTGCAACTGGGCCTGATCAACCGGCTGGTGCCCCACGACGACCTGGAGCAGGCTTGCGCGGAGTGGGCGGGAAGCTTTGCGGCGGGTCCGCCCATCGCCATCGGGCTGGCCAAGCGGGGCATATACCGCAACCTGGATGCGGACCTGCCCTCGGCGCTGGAATTCGAGACCTATGCCCAGAACGCCTGCTGGAATACCGAGGACGCCGGCGAGGGCATCCGGGCCTTCGTGGAAAAACGGCCCGCGGTTTTCCTGGGCAAATAGGCTTCGGGGCAGGAAACGCCCTGAGCGCACGGGTATTAGATTTTAAAGTGCATTTCCACATTAAGGGAGGTCGGACATGGAAGGCTTGGGTGGAATTTTTTTAGGAATCATATTTTTGGTTGTGGCGGCACCTATCTATTTCTTCCCCACCATGATTGCTTGGTTCCGTCAACACGAGAGCCTTGCGACTGTTATTATGTTCAACGCTCTGCTCGGATGGACTGTTGTGGGTTGGATCGCGATCTTGTTGTGGGCGCTCTCCGGGCCGGGGAAAGCGGAGAGCGCATCGGACAAGACATTCAAAAGCAACTGGCCCTAATCATGAAGGAGCAGGTTTCGCGACGTGTAGAATTCAAACTGCGTCACTACCGCGTATCCTGGCGGATTGACAAATTTACCGCGAACCGTCAGGCTAGTGAGGCGTTTAACGTAGAAGAACAGCCATGAACTTCGCGGGCAAACGCGTCCTGCCGGTTGCCCTCCCTTAGTCGTAAACCTTAATCATCGATACGGTGCACCTCCAATTACCGGATTTGATCTTTGTGTGATTTGCATTACACTTGAGGCGCACGGCAATGCCGGTTTCCCCGCGGGGGGATTCGGCGTATAATAGCCGGAAGTTAACGCCCAAAAGACTCCCTTCGCGGGAGGCCGGTGCCAACCGGCAAAACCGAAAATTCAGGCTGAAATCATGAGCCAGGAACTGCCTTCTCTGACTATCCGAAATTTCACGATCAAGTTTCCGATTGTGCAAGGTGGAATGGGGGTCGGCGTTTCCTGGGACAAACTCGCGGGCGCGGTGGCCAGGGCGGGGTGCATGGGCACCGTTTCCACGGTGGGCACCGGCTACTGGAACACCAAGCAGGTGCGGATGATCAACGGCCGTCCGCTGAAGCCGCACAACTTTCACAGTTCCAAGAATCTCAAGGCGATCATCCGCAAAGCCAGGAAGCTCGCCGAAGGCAACGGCGCCATCGGCACCAACGTGCTGTGCGCGGTGACCGATTACGAGCGCCAGGTGCGCGACTCGGTGGCAGCCGGCGCGCAGTACATCATCAGCGGCGCCGGGCTGCCCCTGCGGCTGCCCGAATACGTGGGCAAGGCCGACGTGGCCCTGATCCCCATCGTCTCCTCCCCGCGGGTGGTGGACCTGTTGTGCAAGCGCTGGAAGCGCCACGGCCGCCTGCCCGACGCGATCGTGCTGGAAGGGCCGAAATCCGGCGGACACCAGGGCTTCACCTACGAGCAATGCCTGGACCCGGCCTATCAACTCGAGATGCTTACGCCGCAGGTGCTGAAAGCCTGCAAGACCTGGGGGAACATTCCGCTCATCGTGGCCGGGGGCATCTGGGACCGCAAGGACATTGACCGCTATCTGGACATGGGAGTGGCCGCGGTGCAGATGGCGACCCGCTTCATCGGCACCTACGAATGCGACGCCTCCGACCTGTTCAAGCAGGTGATCATTAAATCCAAAAAAGACGACATCCAACTCATCAAATCCCCCGTCGGCTACCCGGCGCGGGGCGTGGTCACCACGCCCCTGGTGCAGCGCGTGCTGTCCGGGGTGCGGCCCAAGATTCCCTGCATTTCCAACTGCATCGAGCCTTGCGACCACGGCAAGGAATCCAACAAGGTCGGCTACTGCATCGCCAACGCCCTGGGCGACTCCCACAACGGGGTGTATGACACCGGGTTGTTCTTCTCCGGCTCCAACGGCTACCGCGTGACCAAGCTGCAATCCGTGCAGGACGTAATTGACAAGCTGGTCGGCAGCAAAGCGGACGAAGACACCTGGGTGGAAGAAGGCATGGACGATCTGGATGCCGCCGCTTCCCTTGCGCTGAACATCGGCTGAATCGGCCATGGCCGACCCCCTTTCCCATTTCGACGCGAAAACCGGCAAGGCCCGCATGGTGGATGTGGGCGGCAAGGCCGTCACCGAGCGCGTGGCCCGCGCCCGGGGGCTGGTGCGGATCGGGCCTGAGTTGACCGATCTGCTCAAGGCGGGCAGCCTGGAAAAGGGGGACGCCTTCACCGTCGCCAAGACCGCCGGCATTCTGGCCGCCAAGAACACCGGCTCCATGATTCCCATGTGCCATCCCCTGCCGCTCAACGTGGTGGAGGTCGAGCTGGAACTGGACGAGGTGGAAAATCAGGTCAACATCGAAGCCGTCGCCAAGACCGAGGCCAGAACCGGGGTCGAAATGGAAGCGCTGGTCGCGGTGTCCGTGGCGGCGCTGACCTTTTACGATATGTGCAAGGCGGTGGACAAGGGGATGGTGATTGACCGCATTTACCTGGCGGAAAAAACCGGCGGAAAAAGCGGCCCCTACCGCAACCCGGAGCCCCGCTGACCAAGACGCGGGGGCAATCGGCGCCACGGCACGGACTGAAAGCGATCCATGGAAAACAAAATCTTCACCTACGAGGAAGCGCGCGAGTTGATCTCCGAAGTGCGCGAAAGGACGGCCGCGGCCGATGAGCAGTTGGCGGCCCTGCGCAGCAAGGCTGAGCAGGCTCCGCCCCACTCCACGCAGTCCGTCAAACTGAACGAGTGGATCAACACCCTCATCAATCAGTGGGCGGAAGACATCATGGAGTTGGGGGCGCTCCCCAAGGGGCTGTGGACGGTGGACTTCGACTCGGGGGATGGCTACTTCTATTGCTGGACGCTGGACGAGTCCGACCTGACCCATTTTCATCTGTACGAGGAAGGCTTCGTCGGCAGGAAGCCCCTCTCCGACATTGACAAGCAGCACCCGCCC
>CBDUSX010000330.1:0-3565 GCA_965369935.1 uncultured bacterium | reverse complement strand
ATTGACAAAATACGCCGTTCAAGCCTATTAACAGGGGCACTCTTCCGAGCCGGGCACGGACGCCGGCTCCGTTCAAAGGGCCGAGAGGCGGCTCTCACCACCTGCGACTGGCGCCCGCCACGTGAAAGCCCGCTTGAACACCTTCCCCCCGCCGCGGAATTCAGCCCGGTTCACGCCGTATAAATCCGACCGTCCATGATCGAAAGCGTTGCAGGGTTCGTTCCCCCGGTGGTGCTGCTGATCGGGGCGCTGAGCATTCTGCTGTTCAGCGCGGAGCGGATGGTCGGCGCCTCGGAGGAGGTGGGGGTCGCCCTGGGGGTGCCTCCCTTTGTAATCGGACTGACCGTGCTGGCGGTGGGCACCTCCCTGCCGGAGCTGGTGACGGGTATATTCGCCCTGGTCGGGGGCAGCGGCGAGATCGTGGTGGGTACCGTGGTGGGCTCGAACGTGGCGAACATTCTGCTCATTCTGGGCTTTGCCGCGGTGTATGCCCGGGAAATCGTCATTGACTGGGATCTGCTGCACGGCGACCTGCCGGTATTGTTCGGCAGCGTGCTGCTGATGGTGTTCCTGATCTACCCCGTCTCGGGGCAGGACCTGGAAATTTTCCGCACCCTCGGCCAGTTGGGAAGCAGCCAGCCTGGACCGGAGACCGCCCGCTCCTTCATCACCCTGCTGGAAGGGGTGGTTCTCCTTGCCGGTTACGTGCTGTACATTTACTACTACACCAGAGCCGATGTGAAAGGCGCGGGCAATCCGGGTTCTGCGGCCGTGCAAGGCCCGCGCATCGGGTGGAAACCCATATTCTGGATCGCCGTCGGCCTGATCGGGGTGCCCATCGGTGCGCACTTCACCGTGGAAGCGGCGATTCAAATGGCCGACAGGCTGCTGGTGGGAAAAGAGGTGATCGCGGCCAGCATGATTTCGGTAGGCACCTCCCTGCCCGAACTCGTGGTCTCCTATTCCGCGGTGAAGCGGAAGAACTTTGAAATGGCCCTGGGCAACGTGACCGGCTCGAACATATTCAACACCTTCGTCGTGCTGGGCGTGCCGGCCATCATCGCGCCCTACGTGGGCAACAAGACGCCCCTGCCCGCCGGCGAGCAGTCCATCCTGTACCTGCAATTGCCCTTCTACATCGCCACGATGATTACGTTCCTGGTGATCGTGCTGGACAAAAAGCTCACCCGCACGGAAGGCCTGCTGTTCCTGCTCGCCTACGTGGTCTTTATCGCCAAGCTGTACAGCTTCATCTAGGCTGTCGCCCGGCTGGACGGATTGCGGCGCCCCGCGCTGCCTATCCAACTTCGGCGTCCGTAACCGCCGCGCCGGCCCGCCCCATCCGGACGGCCAGGCAGCGCGGGGCAGCATCATTTCCGAAATCGCCATTCCCTATAATCAACGCAGCGACGAGGCGGCCATGAAACTGGAAGGCTCCTGCCATTGCGGCGCCGTGCGCTTTTCCCTGGATTCCCAGACCCCGGTGCCCTACATGCTCTGCTACTGCGCCATCTGCCGGAAAACCGCCGGCGGGGGAGGCTACGCCATCAACATCATGGGGCTGGCCGAAGGCATGAGCGTGGCGGGGGCCGGGCACCTGAAGGTCTACAACGCCCGCATGGAAGGGCCGGACTCAGACATCAGCACCGCCAACAGGCACTTCTGCGGAGAGTGCGGCAGCGCGCTGTGGGCCGCCGATCCGCGCTGGCCGGAGTGGGTCTACCCCTTCGCCTCGGCCATTGACACGCCCCTGCCCGTCCCGCCGGAGCGGGTGTTCATGATGGAAAATTACATGCCCGCCTGGGCCGCTCCCGCCGGGGACTCCGCCTCCGGAAAGGACGCGCACTTTCCCGAATACCCGGAACAAGGCATTCACGACTGGCACGAGGCGCGGGGGCTGTTGGAGAAGATTTAGGTCGTCCCGAGCCCCCCTAACAGGCGGGGTCCAGGGGCTGGCGGCCCCTGGTGGGGGTGTGGGGGCAAAGCCCCCACTGCATAAATAGAATATCCGGGCTAGCAGATTCCGGGCACGACTTGCCGGGGATGCGCCGGGCGGCGTCCTATCCCCCCACCACCAGCATGGAGACCGAGCGCAGGGAGCGCTCGATCCAGTCGGAGGGGAAGATGCCCAGGTAGAGCACGCCCAGGAAGGTCAGGGCGATGGCGAAGTAAAGGGAGACGCTGGGCGCGGAAGTCTGGTGGATGCTGTCCGCGGTGGGGGGCTGCATGTACATCATCACCACCAGCCGCAGGTAGTAATACAGGGAGACCACGCTGTTGAGCACGCCGATCACCGCCAGCCAGACAAAGCCCTTGTCAATCACGGTCTTGAATATCTGGAACTTGCCCGCGAACCCGGCGGTGAGGGGAATGCCCGCCAGGGAGAGCATGAACACGAACATGGCGACGGCCAGCACCGGGGCGACAAAGCCGTAACCGGCATAATCGGCGAAGGTGACCCGCTCCTGATCCTTGCCGGAGGCCAGGATCAGGACGGCGAAGGCGCCGAAGGTCATCAGGGTGTAGGCCAGGGTATAGAACACCACCGCCGCCAGACCCTCCGGCCCGCCGGCCACCACGGCCACCAGGATGTAGCCCGCGTGGGCGATGGAGGAGTAGGCCAGCATGCGCTTGATGTTGTCCTGCTGCAGGGCGATTACGTTGCCCACGGTCATGGTCACCGCCGCCAGAATCCACAGCACCTGGCTCCATTCGGCCTGGGTGGCGCCCAGCCCCTCGAACAGGATGCGGATCAGCGCGGCGAACCCGGCGGCCTTGGGCCCGGTGGACAGAAAGGCGGTGATGGCCGTGGGGGCGCCCTCGTACACGTCCGGCGTCCACATGTGAAAGGGCACCAGGGCGATCTTGAATCCGAAACCCACCAGGATGAAGCCCAGCCCGATCCAGATGTAGGGATTCTGGTAGGTTTCGTCCTTGCTCAGGGCGGCGTTGATGACCCGCAACTCGATGGAGCCGGTGGCGCCGTAGAGCATGGCGATGCCATAGAGCAGAAACCCGGTGGCGAAGGCGCCCAGCAGGAAATACTTCAGGGCCGACTCGTTGGATTTCGGGTCCCCCTGAATCATGCCGCAGAGGATGTAGCTGGAGATGGACAGAATTTCCAGCCCGATGAAGATCAGCAGCAGGTCCAGCCCGGAGGCCAGGAACATCATGCCCGAGGTGGCGAACAGCAGCAGGGCGTAATACTCCCCGTGGCGCAGGCGCCTGTCCTCCAGATAGCGGATGGACACCAGCACGGTCAGCCCGGTGACGATCAGGAAAATCAGTTCGAAGGCGATGGAATAGTCGTCGGCGCTCAGGCTGCCCCAGAAGCCTTCCAGGTTGCGCCCCAGCAGCAAAATCTCCGCGTAGCCCGCCACGATCACGGTGAGCAGGGTCAGGTAGGCCAGGTTGCGCGTGTCCCGTCCGGTGCCGAACAACTCGATCAGCACCACCACCATGCCCATGGTGATGACGATGGTCTCGGGCAGCACCGCCAGAAAATCGATGGTGGTAAAGGGATTGCTCATGGGCGCTCCGCCCGGCCGAAGCCGAATTCAAGCGT
>CBDUSX010000329.1:0-3568 GCA_965369935.1 uncultured bacterium | reverse complement strand
CCGGCCGCCGTCCCGTGGCCGGGAGGTGCTTGGGATAGTGGAATTTCTGCATGGGTTTAAGACAATCCGGGCTCCGGGGAGCGCTCACTTTACGTTGGGCATCAGCCAGTCGGGCAGCCGGACGATCACGGGCAGCAACACGCGCCACTGCCACGGAAAGATATAGGTTTTCTTCTTGCGCCGGATGGCTCTCACGATCAGACGCGCGGCCTTGTCGGCTTTCAGGAAAAACGGCATGTGGTACTTGTTCCGGGCGCTCATTTCGGACTCGATCCAGCCGGGGCAAATGTTGGTGACGTGAACGCCGTAAGCCTTCAGCTCCAGCCGGAAGCCATCCATCATGATTTGAACGGCGGCCTTTGAAGCGCTGTAATCGCTCCCGCCCGGTATGGCCCGAAAGCCGGCGACCGAGCCGATGCTGACCAGGTGCCCCGCCCGCTGCCCGACCATGTGCTCCGCCGCCGGGGCCAGGGTGTTGATGACGCCCAGCACGTTCACGGCGAACACGTCGGTCAGGCGCGCGGCCGGGCCTCCGGCCAGGCGGCCCCCGCTTTTTACCCCGGCGTTGGCGATGACATGGGTCAGCCCTCCGGCGCTCGCGATAAACTCCCCGATCGCTCCGGCAATTCTCTCCGCGTCGCGCACATCCGCCTGGTGGATGAACACCGTGGCGCCCCGGGCCTCCAGGTCCCCCTTGAGTTGCTCCAGCCGATCCATGCGGCGCGCGCAAAGCCCCAGGGTCACTCCGGGCGCGGCCAGGTTTTCGGCCAGGGCCTTGCCGATGCCCGCGCTGGCCCCGGTGATGAATATTTTGCCGTCTTTCATCCTGCGCCCAACTCCGCTTCCGGCTGGCGAAGGTCGGGGCCTGCCACGATCTCGAAGTCGCACATTTCCCGCAGGCGGGAATAGATGCGCGGACCCACCCGCTCCCGCAAGGTGTCCCTGGTCACCACGTCGCCCTCGCCCGGCACGGCGTCTTTGGGCCGCATCTTCTCCTCCAGGGTGGTGCGTTTGGAGTCGGTGTAATTGGAGGTGAAGATGGTGGTCTTGCGGCCGTTGTACCGTTGGGAAATCAGCACGTCCAGGATGTTTTGCTCGAAGGGCGTGTTGCGGCCCTTGCCCAACTCGTCTATCACCAACACATCCACGTCCACCAGCGGTTGGATCAACTCCGAGTCGGAGCGGTTCATGGAATATCCGGCGCGGATTTCGGAGAGCAGATGAAAGAAATCCCGGAAGTGGGTGGGCACGCCGCGCTTGAAGATCATTTCGTGAATGAACGCCGCCACCAGGAAGGTCTTGCCCACCCCGGGCGGGCCCATCAGCAGAAGACCCTTGTCGCCCCGCTTATAATCCGCAGCGAGCACCCTTAGCGAGTTAAAGGTATCTTTATTTTTGCTGTTGCGGAACTTGTCCTCCAGCCGGGCATCGGCGAACTTGCCGGGCACCCCGGCCTCGTTGTACATGCGGATGGCGGTGCGGCGCTGCTTGCAGGCGCATTTGCGCACCACCTCCCGGCCGGCATCGTCCCTTTCGAAGATGAACCCCGCATCGTCGCAGGCGCGGCAGTGCAAGGCGCACTCGCACAGCCGGGCTTCCGCGTTTGACACGGTGGCTTCGATCAACACGCCTTCGGCGGCGCATTTGATACACAACGCAGCGGACTGCCCTTCCATGGCCGGTTTGGTCTCCTGACGGAATATCGAAAAATCCCCTTGCGGCCGGTTTCCCCTTTAGCGCCGCCTGTAAATTTGCCTTGTCTTTTCGGTCGAGAGTAAGGGAAAACCTAACCATCGAGGAAATTTGCGCCCCGCGCTCCGGGTTGTAGCGCCGGAGGCAAGGGAGATATCTTGGCAAGAATCGCCCGAATTTGCATCAAAGATTTACTGCCCGGCTCCGGAAAAAGCGGATGGGCCTCCCGGAAGATGCGCTGCTTCCAGGGCTGAAGCGGCGCAGGCGCAAGGGATATAAACTTACTCTGACCGAAACGGCGACATGAGAAGACCCCGCAGACCCCGCTCCCGCCCCGGCTCCGACAGGCCGGAGCGCGGCGGCGACAAGGACGGAAACCGCAGGGAGGAAAGTCCCAAAGACAGAGCCGACATCGAATTCTCCCAGGATATCGAAACCCGCATCCGCTATTTCATGGACTCCGAGTCCGAGGAGTTGGAACTGGAGCCGATGAATTCCTACAAGCGGCGGCTGGTGCATCAGGTTGCAAAACCCTACAAGCTGGACACCGACTCCCGCGGGGAGGAGCCCAACCGCTACGTGTGCCTGATCAAGTCCGCCGAGAGCGGGCTCCCCTCAGGCGTGCGCAGTCCCAGGAAGTGGGACTTCGGCTCCCAGACCCTGCCGGTCAATCCGGGCGAGGACGGCCTGCGGATGGCCCTCAAAGTGGACGGCACCGTGGAAATCTGGCAGGAATCCCAGCAGCATCTGGTGCTGCACGAGAGGGTGGTGCGCGCCCGTCAGATCCGCATCCGCAACGGCAGGATCATCGAGCCCGGCGAGGACGGCTGGTAGGCGCCATGCCCCGGCGCTCCAACCTCCCGGAGCGAATTGAGGGGTTTTAGGGGGCCGCGCGCCATGCCGGGCCGCACATTATCCGCGCTGATGGAACATGGACTTCGGCTCTCACATCCGCCGCGTGCCGCTGTGCCTGATCGTGCTGCTGACCGCCGCGGGCCTTTGCTTCGCGGGCGCTTCGCAGCGCCGCCGTTTCACCGAGGCCGAGTTGCAGCCTGTGCTGGAAGCCCTGGAGGACGACGGCTTTCCCCGCCCCTACCTGGACAAGGTGTTCCGCGACCCCCGCCTGCGCAAGCTGACCGTGGTGATCGGGCTGAACGCCATGAACGCGGAGTCCCAGCGGGACTACAGCGGATTCCTCACCCCCTACGCCCTGGGCAAGGCCAGAAGATTCGGCAGACGCTACCGCACGCTGCTCGATCGCACCGAGCGCGACTACGGGGTGCCCCGCAGCATTCTGGTGGCGCTGCTGCTGGTTGAGACCCAGTTCGGCAAGGCCCGCCTGCGCTACCGCGTACTCGAGGTGTTCACTTCCCTGGTGGTGGACTCGGACCCGGAAAACGTGGACCGGTATTACCGGCGCCTCAAGCCGAAATACCCGCAGCTGGACCGGGAGTACCTGGAAGAGCGCATGGAGCAAAAGGGGGAATGGGGCTATGAAGAATTGAGCGCCCTGCTCACCATCGGGCTCGAGCAGGGCTGGGACCTGCATGCCCTGAAAGGCTCCTACGCCGGCGCCCTCGGAATTCCCCAGTTTCTGCCCTCCAGCTATCTGCGCTGGGCCGTGGACGGCAACGGCGACGACAAGATTGACCTGGACGATTTTGCCGACGCCGTGCCCAGCGTCGCCGCCTACCTGAGGGAGCACGGCTGGGTGGAGGATGCGGACCTGGAGGGGCTGCGCGAGGCCGTTTGGGAATACAACCACTCCACCGACTACGTGGACGCCATCTTCGCCGTGGCCCGCGAGCTGGGGCCTCCCCCGGAAAGGGCCACCAGGATACTCGCGGGGCAGGCTCCGCCCAAGGCCGAGCCACAG
>CBDUSX010000328.1:0-3572 GCA_965369935.1 uncultured bacterium | reverse complement strand
TCAATCGCAATTCCGGAATTCCGGCAGATGGAACGCAGCATCACCTCCGACGCCAGCTTCTCCCCGGCGCCCGGCGGTGCGCCGCGGCCCCCGGGCTACGGGGAAATCCTGGGCTTCGCCCTGCCCCTGATGATGGGGCTGGCCACCACCGCCATCCACGCCATCATTGACTCCGCATTCGTGGGTCGGCTGGGCATCGCACCCCTGGCCGTGCTGGGCATAGCCAACCTGTACTTCTTCACCGGGGTGGCGTTGTGGATCGGACTGATGCGCAACTCCATCACCTTCAGCGCGCGGGCCTTCGGCGCCCGCGAGCCCTGGCGCATTGGGAACATCGTGGCCCACTACCAGTGGCTGGCCCTGCTGGCGGTGCCGCTGTTGTGGGGCGCGGCGCAGGGATTCCCGTGGTTGGCCGGGCTGGCGGGCTTGACCCCGCGGCTGGCGGCGGAGGGCGAAGCCTACCTGGACATCAAGGTCTGGGAGGCGCTGTTCACTTTGACCCTGATTCTCTACTCCGCCTTCTACCAGTCCATCGGCAATTCGCGCCTGCCCATGCTGGTCAGTTGGAGCGCCCTGGGTCTGAACGTCGTGCTGGATTACGGCCTGATCTTCGGGAATTTGGGGCTGCCGGCCCTGGGCCTGCGCGGCGCGGCCCTGGCCACCGTGCTGGCCCAGGCCGCGGCCACGGCGGTGATCCTGCTGGCGGCGTACCGGCGGCGCATCCGGGAGCGCTACGGACTGAAGCTGCTGGTGCGCCCGCAGTGGTGGATGATCCGCAACATCCTGGTGACGGGCGTGCCCCAGGGCATAGGGGATTTGGTGGAACTGGGAGGCTTCCTGGGATTCTTCGCCATCGTGGGGCGGCTGGGCGAGGTGCCGCTGGCCGCCAACAACATCGGCGTGCAGGTGACCCACCTGCTGTTCATGCCGGGGCTGGCCGTGGGCATCGCGGCCGGCGCCTACATGGGAAAATACCTGGGGGCGGGCGACCCGCGGATGGCGCGCGTGGCGGCCCACCGCACCCTGGCCGTCGGGCTGGTCTACATGGGCCTGATGGGGCTGCCGCTCTGGTTCTTCGGCGCGCACATCGCCATGCTGTTCACGGCCGACCGGGAGGTGATCGCCCAGGCCGCCCTGTTGTTCAAGGTGATGGCGTTCTACCAGGTGTTCGACGGCCTGGGGTTGACCATGCGCGGCGCCCTCAACGGAGCCGGCGACACCCGCTTTCCCGTTTTGGCGTCGCTGCTGTGCGCCCTCGGGTTGATGCTGCCCACCGCCTGGTGGTTTTCCACCCGCGTGGAGCCGGGGCTGCTCGGCGCATGGCTGGGCGTGGTCGCCTATCTGGTCGTGATGGGGCTGACCCTGCTGCTGCGCTTCGAGCGGGGGGGCTGGCGGAACATCAAGCTGCAACTGGGGGAGGCGGGACCTCCGGAAGGGCCTTGATGCGCCCTTCCGGATGACAATTACGGTGCGGGAAGTTGCTTATGATCCGCCGCCTAACCTGAAGCGGTAACCCACGATCGCGACGAAGCCTGTGATATCGGCGTCGTCCAGTAGGATCGTTTCATATTGGCCGTAGGCGAATATGCCGCTGTCCCCCTCCCAGCCGATCATGCCGAGGATAACGGTGCCCGTATCGGAATCTGAACTTGTTCCGCTGAAGGGGCCGGCGTTCTTAAATTCAAAATCAAAATCTATCGAGGCCAAGCCCGCCCCGGCGCCCAGGAAAAATCCGCCGAACCAGAAGCGGGCCTGCACCCCGAGGGTGATGATCGTCATATCAATAGTCAATGTGGCCCCGCCACCAAGGGCTACATCGTCACCTTCCTCGTCGGAGAACTGGAAGAACGGAGTCAGGGTGAAGCTGTCGGACATCACGATCTGCCAGTCCGCAACGAGAGCGAGCCCGTCACTGTCAAATTCAAACCCAGGGCCGGTGGCGTCGCCATCCACGTCGGTGGTGTGCGAGGCGAAACCGCCGCCGAGGCCTAATCCACTGCCCGGACCCGCCCAGACCTGACCGGCCACGAACAATCCGCCCAGAGCAATCGCAAGGATCAAAACCAGCTTTTTCATGTGAATCTCCCCTCTCGGTTGAAGAACGATATTTGAGAACGTCCATTGGCCATGACACAGGGCCGCGATGCGCGCTGACAAATGGTACCAAAACTTATGCATTTGTCACGGTTTAAAGTTTAACGGATAAGGAGGCAAAAGGTTTCCCGGATTTTCCCCGCCTCAGACGAGTTTCTCCCGCGCTCTCTCCCGCGCGGTTCCGCGGGCAGACTCCCCGAGGAGTGCATCCGGCGGCGGGGCAGCGACCCCATGCCGGGCACGCGCCACAATCCGAAGCAAAATCATTTGGCAAAAATCTTGTTTTTCTGGCTGTAAGAAATTTCACATAATATTCATGTTTTCCGCCAGATTTAAGCTACAATAATATTTCCAGAAGAGGGTATCCGGGAAGCTATTCATCATATTTAAAAAGGAGAAAGCTCATGAAAAAGCTGATCGGACTGGCCTTGGCGGCGGGAATGATTGTGCTTTCCCACCCTGCATGGGCTGTCGTTTACAAGAATCCCGCGCATCCCTTCAGCGCTGGAAACAGTGGGATTGGATTCAGTCTTGCTACCGCCACGATGGAATTTGAGACTGAAGGCGTTTCCGGCTCAACCGACTTTGATATTGACGTGGCCTCGTTCAACTTCTCCCTGGGTCTCGGAGACGGCGGAGCGCTGGGTTTCCATGCCGGTGTGGTCGAATCGTGTCCGGATGACCCAAACGCTGAATGCTCCTCAGGGCCCTTGGGCGGGCTCAGCTTCCGCCACAATCTTTCCCCGGGCAGCGAGGATGGGCTTCGATTGGGGTACTTCGTAGCCTACAGGATCGCATTCGTCGAAGACGACGCAGGGGATTCCGAGGCGGACATTACCCAGTTCGATGCGGGATTCGGAGGCGGGTTGAGTCTGTCCGAGCCGCTGGATTTGTACGGCGGGGTTGTGTTCACCCAGACCGACGTGACGACGGACGTTTTCGGGGTTGGATCCTTCGACAGCGAGAACTCGAACAATCTGGGTATTTTTCTCGGAATCGAGGTTCAGCCCAGCCAAGTCCTCATGTTTGGAATTGAGGTGCATGCGGTCACCGAAACCGCAATCGCGTTCTATATGGATTGGCGGATTTGAACCGGGGCGGGAGGCACTGTCCCGGGGCGAGGGGGCAGTTCCGGGGGCGCCCCGCCGGCCAGGGGATGCACTGAATTGATGGGTTTCTTCGTGCCGATCAGAAGCGGTAGCCGAACAGGCCGCGCAGGGACTTGAATTCAACCTCCGCGCCGCCACCGGTATCGTAGGTGACGGTGTCGTATTGGACGACCAGGGTGAATCCGCTTTCCCCTTCCCAGCCGATCACGGCGCCGAAACCTGTATCGCTGAGTTTTTGCCGCAATCCGACGAAATCCGGGAAACTGATCGTGGTGCTGTACCTGCCCGCGTGGGCGCCCAGGAATACCCCGTCCAGCCAGTAGCGCAGTTGCAACCCGGCGATCTTGTTGTCGACCTTGGCAAGGGTGG
>CBDUSX010000327.1:0-3577 GCA_965369935.1 uncultured bacterium | reverse complement strand
TGCCGGCAGGATGAAACGGCAACGTTCACCTTGTTGCCGTTGCGATTAATTCGATCCAAGTTACTGAAACTGCTGTATAAGTAATTCGAGACGCCGAGAGGTATTTCTCTCATTGTATTCGTTTGACGGCGCCGTATTTTTTTCCTATTTGCCGGGGCAACCTTCGCTCAGCCGCAAGCAGGCTGCCGGGCCGAGCGGAGCATTCATGGGCCCGGGCCATCCCGACAGGCCGCTGGGGTTAGCATGGCCGACTCACGCAAAACCGATTCACGCAAAACCAAGGCGCAACTGATCGCGGAGCTGGAGGCCGCGAATGCCCGCGTGAACGCGCTCGAGCAGGAGGCGGACTCCGAGCAGCGCCTGTTCGGCGTTCTGGGTATCGCCGGGGACGCCATCATCTCCGTGGACGAGGAGCAGCGGATCGTCCTGTTCAACCGCGGCGCGGAGGCTATTTTCGGCTATAAGACGGGTGAGGTGATCGGCAAGCGCCTGGACATGCTGATTCCGGAAGAATGGCGCAAGGCCCACCGCAAGCACATCACGGCATTTGCCGCAGCGGCGGAAACCACCAGGATGATGGGCCAGCGCACCGGTCTGTTCGGACTGCGCAAGAATGGCCGGCGCTTCCCCGCCGAGGCCTCCATTTCCAAGGCGCCACTGCAGGACGGCACGGTTTTTACCGTAATTCTGCGTGACGTATCCAGCCGACGATCCGCGGAGGAGGAGTTGCGCGAGAACCGCCGGCTTTTGCAGACCATATTCGACACCATTCCCCATTGGTTGATGGTGAAGGACAAGGAGAGGCGCTTCATCATGATTAACGACGCCCTTGCCCAAAGCATGGGCCTGAACGCGGAAGAGGTGCGCGGCAAGAGAATCGAGGAAATCAGCACCAGCACGGAGGAAGAACAGCAGGTATTCAAGGATACGGACAGGCGCGTGCTGGAAAACCGCGAACGGCTGGAAATCCCCGAGTACGGGGTCACCAACGCCAGTGGAGAAGAACAAGTCCGGCGCGCGGTGAAGTTGCCCCTGCTGAACGACGATGACGAGGTCGTGGGGCTGGTGGCGATATCCGAAGACATCACCGGATACAAGCGGGCGGAAGCCGAGCTGCGCAGGAGCGAGCAGCGCTTCAGGGACATCGCCGAAATTTCCTCCGACTGGTTCTGGGAGATGGACTCGGAACTGCGCTTCACCTGGATTTCCAACCGCGCCGAGGAAGTCACCGGCGTACCAGTGGACTTTCGCATCGGCAAGACCCGCCAGGAGCTGGCCGTTGGCAACGACGATCCGGAAAAATGGGTGCGCCACCAGCAGGACCTGGAAGCGCGCAAACCCTTCCGCGATTTCAGGTACTGGCGCGGGACACCCGACGGCCGCAAGCAGTATCTGAGCATCAGCGGCACGCCGATTCTCGGCGAGCACGGGGAGTTCCTGGGCTACCACGGAACGGGCACGGACATCACCGAGCGTGAGCGCGCCCAGGAGGAAATCAGGGCCGGGCAGCGGCTGCTCCAGACCATATTCGACACCATTCCCCACTGGGTGATGGTGAAAGATACGGAGAGCAGGTTCATCATGGTCAACAAGGCATTCGCCGATGACCACGGTTCAGAACCGGGCCGCTACGTGGGCAAACTCACCGACGAGGCAGGGCAGGGCACGGCGGAGGAAATGGATATATACTTGAGCACCGACCGGCGTGTGCTCGAAACCGGAGAGCGGGTGGAAACCCCGCAATACACCGTCACCTTCGACTCCGGTGCCACCAGCGTGCGCCATTCCATCAAGCTGCCGCTCCGGGACGATCAGGGGAAAATCATCGGGCTGGTGGGCGTGTCCGAGGACGTCACCGAACGCAAACTGCTGGAAGAGCGGTTGCGGCAGGCCCAGAAACTGGAAGCCGTCGGCCAGCTCGCCGGGGGCGTGGCCCATGAATTCAACAACCTGCTGCAGATTATTTCCGGAACCACCGAGTTGGCCCTGGCGGATGCGCAAGAGGGCGACAGCCGGCGCGAGCCATTCAATACGATCCGGCGGGCGGCGGAAAGAGGCGCCAATCTGGTGCGGCAACTGCTGGGCTTCAGCCGCCGCCAGCAACTGCAGCCCACCATGGTGGACGTGAACAGCCTGGTGACCGGGCTGGCGAATCTGGTCATTACCACCATTGGAGAGCAGATCCAGCTTCAATTCAAGCCGGGAGCCGACCTGCGCACCATCCAGGCCGATCCCGGCGCCGTGGAGCAGGTGTTGCTCAACCTGTGCATCAACGCCAGGGACGCCATGCCCGGCGGCGGCCGACTGACCCTGAGCACGGCCGACGTGTCTCTCGACGAGGCTTTTTGCGGCAACCACCCCTGGGCCAGGGCCGGCGAATACGTGCGGATCACCATCGCCGATTCGGGCGAGGGCATGGGCCAGGACGTGCTGGAGCACATATTCGAGCCGTTCTTCACCACCAAGGGTCCGCAGGAGGGCTCCGGTCTTGGCCTGGCATTGGTGTACGGGCTGATCGAGCAGCAGGGCGGGTTGATTGACGTGGAAAGCGAGCCGGGCCGCGGCACGGAATTTCAAATATACCTGCCCGCCGCCCAGGGCAAAGCGCCCTCTCCCAAGGCCGAAATCGTGCATCCTCAGGAGGCGGGCGGCGGCACCATCCTCGTCGCCGAGGACGAACGGCAGGTGCAGCAGCTGACCGCACAAATGCTTGAGAACAAGGGCTACAAGGTGTTCAGCGCCTTTGATGGAGAGCAGGCGGTGAAGCTGTTTGAGTCCCACGCCCGGACGATAGATTTCGTGCTGCTGGACCTGGTCATGCCCAAGATAGGCGGGCGGGAGGTTTTCCAGCGCATCAGGACCATCCAGCCCGACGTGCCTGTCCTCTTCCAGACCGGATACGGCCTCAGGTCCGCCGACGCCGATTTCATGACCGCCCAGGGGCTGAGGGTGCTGCGCAAGCCCTACACCGAAAGCGAGCTGCTGCGGGCCCTGCACGACCTGCGCTGAGACCCTCATCCCCGCGGGCGCCGCCGAATCCCTTTCTTCCCACCGGCCGCCACGGCCGTACCTGCCTGCGTGCGGCCGCCGCCCGCGGACAGGCGGATGCCCGCCCGCGGCAATTCCCGAATATTCGCCGGAAATATTGCCGATATTATTCCTGAAATTCTGCCCGGCGCAGATTCATCCGCCCGCCCCTCCCGAAACGCCTGCCTCGCACGAAACTTGCTTTTCCCTAAGAAAGCTTCATGGGAAAGCGCAAACCAAGGCCTGGAGTGGCCCTTGTGGGACAGGCAATGTGCGGCCGGCCGGCGCGGGATGCCCGGCGTTCGCCCCCATCAGGATGATGGACATGGCAACTATCTACAGGCTGAACGATCGTTTCGAGGTGGACCTGGACAGGATACTCTCCACCGCGGCGGTGACCGACGGAATTCGGCTGACCTACATTGACCGGAAGGAAGAGGTGATCGCCCCTCTCTCCACCTCCGAGCGGGACCGGTTTTTCGATGTCTGGCTTGGCTGTTCGCAGGTTGACAGGCGGGAAATCGCCGCCGGCATGAAAGAGGCCGGCTAG
>CBDUSX010000326.1:0-3588 GCA_965369935.1 uncultured bacterium | reverse complement strand
AAATCCGTCATAATAATACCATATTATGGACTAAACTGCCATATGGGGCAATCCTCGTGGCGCCTTTGGCCGATTCTGTTGGGTTCCGGCATCAAATCAATGAACTAAAGAGGTCTCGGGCCCCACGCCGCTCCCTTCCTGTAGTTGTAACGACACGAATCGGCTCCAGGTTGCAAGATAGATCATGGCTACAAATTCAGGGCCGGGGGAGCCAAACTCGTGGCACGCACAGCATGACCCGGCTCTAGCGCGCCTCCACAGGCGGCCACGCGGCGTTGTTTCGCGTCGTTGCGGCGTCAATTCCCTTGCCAATTTGGTTGTTGAAATCTTCGCAAATAATGTCTAGCATGAGGGAAAAATATGGATTCATGTCTATAAATGTCCATTCTATCTTCCCACAGCCGACGCAAGCGCTTTATGCAACTGGATGATCTCACGGTCAGGGAAGCTGCGGAATTCCTGAGGGTTTCCGAGAAAACCGTATACCGCTGGATTCGCCAGGGGGTCATACCCACCATCAAGTTTCAGGGCCAATACCGCTTCGACCGCAAGGAAATCGAGGCTTGGGCCCGCTACAAGCGCATCGGCGGCGGCACACCGTCCATGGCCCAGGGCGACCCGGAGCCGGAGGAAGCCGATCTGACCGAGGCGGTGAAGCTTGGCGGCATTCACTACAAGATCGAGGGCGGCCGGCCCGAGGAGACATTCCGCAATCTGGTGGAATTGTTTCCCTTTGCTGCGAAGATGCCACAGGACATGAAGGAGGCCCTGGTCACCGAACTGATCGAACGGGAGGCCCTCGTCACCACCGCCATCGGCAACGGCATCGCCCTGCCCCATCCGCGCCATCCCCGCGACTGGGGAATCGGCGCGCCGGCGGTGGGCATCTTCTTTCTGGAGCGCCCGGCAAACTTCCAGGCCATTGACGGCAAGCCGGTATTCGTGCTGATTCCCATTTTATGCCGCACGGTGAAGGGCCACCTGAGGATGCTCTCCCAGGTCGGCCACTTGCTGAACGATCCGGAGATGCCCGAATATCTCCGTACCCGCCCCACCCGCACCGAACTGATGAACAGGATCGCCCATGGCCTCCCGCAAACCGAAACAGCCCAGCAGCTCTGATTTCGCCGGACTCACCGGCGAGCGCTGGCTGCACCGCATCTCGGCCCGCGAGGCGGTGCTGATGATCGGGCTGGCCACGGCCGTGGGGCTGGCCAGCGGGGTCTCGGCGGTGGCGCTGTCCATGAGCGTCCACGCGGCCATCGGCTGGATCTCGCGGTTTTCCGGACAGGTCTGGATGGTGCTCGTGCCGGCGGCGGGGGCGGCGCTCTCGGCGCTGTACCTGAAGAACGTGCTGAAGGACACCGCGGGCCACGGCGTTCCGGAAATCATCCGTGCGGTCAGCGTGGGCGGGGGCGCCTTGCGGCTGGATCTGATCTATTCCCGGCTCATCTCGAGCTTTTTCACCGTGAGCAGCGGCGGCTCGGCGGGGCTGGAAGGCCCCATCGCCACCAGCGGCGGGGCCATCGGCAGCGCCCTGGGGCGCCTGTTCCGCATCAACGAGCGGCGGCGGGGGCTGCTGGTGGGTTATGGCGTGGCCGGGGCGGTGGCGGCGATTTTCAACGCACCGCTCACCGGCACCGTGTTCGCCCTGGAGGTGATCCTGAGGGAATGGAGCGCGCTGACCATCCTGCCCACCATCATCGCCGCGGTTTCCGCCACCCAGTTCAGCCGGCTGGTGCTGGGCAACCAGATCGCCTTTCCCCACGAGCTGTTCGCCTTCGGCATGATTGACCTGGCGGCCTGCCTGGCCCTGGGGCTGGGGCTGGGGGGACTCTCCGTGCTGTTCCAGCGCGGGCTGCGGCTGTTCGAGCGCCTGTTCGAGCGCCTCCCCTGGCCGTTCTGGCTGAAAGCCGCCCTGGGGGGGTTGCTGGTGGGGGGCGCGGGTCACCTCATGCCCTCCGTGCTGCACGACGGCTACCTGGCCATCCAGGCCTTTCTGAGCGACGCGCCGGGCATGGCGCTGCTGGGGGTGACGGCCTTCGTCGTGCTGAAGTACCTGGCCTGCTGCACCACCCTGGGCAGCGGCGGCTCAGGCGGGGTGTTCGCGCCCTGCATGGTGCTGGGCAGCGCCATGGGCTACGGCTTCGGGCTGCTGCTGCGGCTGCTGCTGCCGGGGGTGGCGCTGGCGCTGCCGGCGGCCTACGCGGTGGTGGGCATGTCGGGCATGGTGGCCGGGGTGATGCACGCGCCCCTGACCGGGATGTTCCTGGTGCTGGAAATCACGCAGGGCTACAGCCTGATCCTGCCCCTGATGATCGTCTCGGTGATGTCCATGCTGCTGGCATATTACTTCGAGGAAGGCTCGGTCTATACCCGCGAGCTGGTGGACCACGGCCTGCTGGCGCGCAGGGGCTCGGACCTGCAATTGCTGCACGCCCTGGACCCGCGGGAGTTGATTGACGCGGAGGACATCGTGCTGCACGAGGGCATGCTGCTGGGGGAGTTCGTGGAGATATTCAAGCGCGCCCGGCGCAACGTGTTTCCCGTGGTGGACAAGGAGTCCGGGCGCTGGCTGGGGGCGGTCTACCTGGATGAAATCCGGCCCTATCTGTTCGACCGCACCTTGTATCCCATCATGACCATGGGCGAGGTGCTGCACGACAATCTGCCCACCATAGATGCGCGCGAATCGGCCCTGGCCGTGATCCAGAAGTTCGACGGCTGCGGCGCCTGGTCCCTGCCGCTGATCGAGAACGGCAAATTCATCGGCATGCTGTCCAAATCCACCCTGTTCGACCGCTACCGCCGCGAGTTGATCGTGCACACCCACGAGTAGCACCGGCGGGAGCGCCTCTGGCGCGGGGATACGCCCCCGGCGCGGCGAATCCCCAGCTTTCCGCACAGGTGTTTCAGAACAGGTAGCTCAGCAGCACCAAGACCGTGTCCTCTTCGGTAAAATCGCCCCCATCGGTTTCTTCGGACTGCTTGACGAGCAACACCACCGCCGGCCCCTGATCGGGCACCCAGCCCACGGCGAATTGCCTGCTGTCCTTTTCGGCCACCGTGGCGGGCGAAGCGGTCTTGTCGGTCTTCTCCTCATCGGTGGAATAGTAACCGAACATGTATCCGGCGATATTGACTTCAACCGCAAAATTATTTGCCTCGAATTCCTCAATCGGGAATCCAACCGTGGACGCCGCAAAGTCCCCCCTAATGACACTGTACTCCAGATGCCACTTGACGCCCTCGCCATCGAAGATTCCGATGCCGAACCCCAGCAGATCGCGCTCGACCTCGTCCGTGGCGGCGGGCAGGGGAGGGATAAGTACCGTGGATTCTATTTTCTCTGTACCGAGACCTCCGCCCAGGAAGAAAATATCCCCGAATTTCAAGGAAGCGCCCACCAGCGTGATATTCGATTCAAGCTCCAGACGGCCGCCTGTCCCCGGATCCCTGATTTCGAAGTTGGTGCGCTCCAGTGACAGGCCGAATGCGATGGTGTCCTGCAATTGGAAGGCGCCGTTGACCTCGGACGATGAAAATTCCACTTCGTTGCCTGATATATCGTTTCCATCGACATTGGTC
>CBDUSX010000325.1:0-3595 GCA_965369935.1 uncultured bacterium | reverse complement strand
TTTTCCATCAGCAGGCGGCCCGGCTTGCCCAGATTTTCGATGGCGTTGGCGTCCCACCTGCGCATTTCGCGCGAGGTGCAAAGGCGCTGCAGCATGTCGAGCGGATATGCCTGGGCGGATTGGTCGGTCATCTAAAATCGGCCGGGGCGGCCGGGATAATGGCTGGAAGGGTTTTGGGAAAACGTGGGGTCTGCTACTCGGAACTTTCCCTGGCCACAGAGGAGAAGGCTTGCTTCTCGCGCAGCACCGCCGTGCGCGACACGGGCGCGCGGGCCTTGCGGAACACCTTGATGTTTCCCAGATTGCGATGCTCTCCGGAATCGAGGGTGAACTTGCGCTTGTAGGTGAAATACTGCGGATCGGCAATCAACAGGTTGTGATCGCCGGACTGCACCCCGATGAACTGGAAGATGCCGTCGTCGTCCGTCCTGGCCAGATCGCCCAGGGGCGACAGCCGCACACCCACCTCCGCCGCGGAGCGGCCATTTTCGGAAACCAGGCGGCCGATCACCTTGCCGCGGGCCATGCGCAGGCTGATTTTGCCGGCGGAGGAGGCTTTGCCGTGCTGCACCACCACCGTCATTTTGACGGGCTCGTAACTCTTGACCCGGATGTAAAGCGGATATTCGCCGGTGGGGACGTCTTCGATCAGGAAGCGCCCGTCCGGCTCGGTCACGAAGCGCCGCTCGCCCAGGGTGAACCGCACGGAGCGCTGCGCGTAGGCGGAAGGAAACACCACTTTGCCGTGCAGTTTGCCCGCCTCGCGGCCGTTCAGTTCCAGCACCCGGGCATAATTCTGCGCGGGAATCCTGAATTCCTGCGCCCCCTCATCGCATGCGGCCAGGAGCAGGGTAACGCCGCACAGCAAGAACGAAATTCTCCTTTTCATTTCCGCCCCGGGAAATGTTGGTCCACAATACTAGATTCACTACTGGCAGGGATGGGAAGCCAGTGGTACATGAGTTCCCCTTCTAAGTCAACTATAAGTCAACCGTGTTCATTGGAGCCACATTATTGCTGCGCGCCGGAGGCCGCCTGGTCCTCCAGGGGCAGGGTCACGCTGAATATTGCGCCCGGCGAACCGGGCCGGTAGCGCAGCAACCCGTCGTGGGCGCGCACGATCTGATAGGAAATAGACAGGCCCAGGCCGCTGCCCGACTTCTTCGAGGTAAAGAACGGCGTGAACAGGTTGGGCAGTATGTCCTCGCTCACCCCCGGGCCCTGGTCTTCCACCTCGATTTGAAAGTACGTCCGTGCCGGGTCCGGTGCTGGCTGGCCTTCCTGCCAGGGGCCCAGGGCCTTGGTGCGGATGGTCATGGAGGCCTCCGGGGGGCTGGCGTCCACCGCGTTCTGGATCAGATTCAAAAACACCTGGTGCATTTTATCCTTATCGGCAAACAGCTCCGGTAATGAAGGGTCGTACTCGCGCAAAAACCGCAGGCCCTCCCGCCCGCTGGAGTTGCTCTGAAACCAGATCACGTTGTCCAGCAACTCGTGCAGGTTGAACCACGATTTGTCCAGCGGTTGCCCGCCCCCTTGCAAAAGCAAGTTCTTGACCAGCCGCTCCAACCGTTCCAATTCTCCGAGAATTATGGCGGGGTATTCCCGGTATTCCGGCAGGCCTTCCATGTGGCGGGCCAGGAGCTGGGTGGCGCCCTTGACGCCGCTCAGGGGGTTGTGCAGTTCATGGGCGAGCCGCTGGATCATCAGGCCGATGGACTCCATCAGCCGGCGCTCCCGTTCGTGCTCCTCCAGCTGCTCGCGGTGGGTCTGGTCCCAGAAAACGACCACGGCCAGCTCCCCCTGGCCGTCCCCGGTCTGCACCGGATCGATCTGCACCCGCAACAGCAAATGGGGCCGCCCCTCCCCCTGCTCGAAGCGGTAGGGGTCTATGGTGAATGAGGTTTCCCCATCCAGCGCCCGTTCCAGGTGATCGCACACCAGGCTGTCCCCGCCGAAGAGTTGCTGCAGGGTGTGGTTGGGGAGCTTCTCCGGCAGCATGTGCCAGAACTGGGCAGCGGCAGGGTTTCCATGCTGCACCCGTCCCCCGCGCTGCACGACCAGCACCGGCATGGTGAGGGAATCCAGCACGGACTGGGAAATCGGTGTTTTGGGGGTGGACATTTTGGGGCTGGACACCGGGCTGCACCGGGTTAGACTGACATTAATTCAGACTGAAAGCAGGGCCGCCCCCGCGGCGGCGTACTGGACATATATATCAATTTTTGCATCACCTTCGATACCCGGAGCAGCCTTGCCCGCCCCCGCGCCCTCCGTAGCGATCATCGGCGCCGGCTTCGCCGGCAGCGAAGCCGCCTGGCAACTGGCCCGGCGGGGCATATTGGTGGAGCTGTTCGAAATGCGCCCCCACCGCCGCAGCGAGGCCCACAAGGGGGACGGCTGCGCGGAGCTGGTCTGCTCCAACTCCTTCAAGTCCACCAATCCGGAAAATGCCCACGGCCTGCTGAAGGCCGAGCTTTCCGTGCAGGGCTCCCTGGTGGTGGAGGGCGCCTACGCCTGCCGCGTGCCCGCCGGGCAGGCCCTGGCCGTGGACAGGGAGCAGTTCTCGGCCTGGATCACCCGCCGGCTGGAGGCGCACCCGCTGATCCGGCTGCGCCGGGAGGAGGTGGCCGATCCCGCCGTGCTGCTGGAGGCCCATCCGCGGGTGATCGTGGCCACCGGGCCGCTCACCTCCCCGGCCCTGGCGGAGTGCCTGGGCCGCAGCACCGGTTCGGCTTATTTGTATTTTTACGATGCCGTCGCGCCCCTGATCGCCGCGGATTCCATAAATATGGAGGTGGCCTGGCGCGCCTCGCGCTACGGCAAGGGGGATGCGGATTACCTGAACTGCCCCCTGAGCGAGGCGCAATACCTGGCCTTCGTGGGGGAGTTGCGCGCGGCGGAGAAGGTGGCCTTTCACGATTTCGAGTCCCTGCGCCCCTTCGAGGGCTGCATGCCCATCGAGGTGCTGGCCGAACGCGGGGAACGAACCCTGGCCTTCGGCCCCATGAAGCCCGTGGGCCTGGCCGATCCGCGCACGGGCGGGCGGCCCTTCGCCGTGGTGCAACTGCGGCAGGAAAACCGGCAGGCCACCCTCTACGGCATGGTGGGCTTCCAGACCAAGATGACCTGGCCGGAGCAGCGCCGCGTCTTCCGCAAGATCCCCGGCCTGGAGCGGGCCGAGTTCGCGCGGCTGGGCTCCCTGCACCGCAACACCTTCCTTGACGCCCCGCGGCTGCTGGACGCGGACCTGGCCCTGCGTTCGGAGCCGCGCCTGCACTTCGCCGGTCAGATCACCGGGGTGGAGGGCTATATCGAATCCACCGCCATGGGCGCTTACGCGGCCAAACGGGTGGCCTTCCACCTGCTGGGCCGCGACCTGCCACGCCCGGGGGCGGAGACCATGACCGGCGGGCTGCTGCGCTATCTTGCGGAAACGCCGTCGGCCGGCTTCCAGCCCATGAACGCGGCCTTTGGCCTGCTGGATGCGCCCGTGGAGAAGCTGGGCAAGAAGGAGCGCAAGGCGTTTTACGCGCGGCGGGCGGTGGCGGAGATGGAGCGGCTGGAAGCCCTGGAGGGCCTCGCGCCCGCCCCC
>CBDUSX010000324.1:0-3597 GCA_965369935.1 uncultured bacterium | reverse complement strand
ATCCGCCCCATGACCTACCGGCTGAAACGGCAATCCTCCGGCGTGCTGGCGGTCCACAACCCGGCGCTCGGCGAGACCATGCACCCGGTGCGGGGCCCCTGGGAGGAAGCCACGCGGCTCTATGTGCAGGGCTCCGGGCTGCCGGCCCTGCTATCCGCGCCCGCAAGCAGAACCTCCGCGCCCGCGGGCGAGGACAGCGCCGGCGAGGTGGTGGTATTCGACGTGGGGCTGGGCGCGGCGGCCAACGCCCTGGCGGCCCTGGCCTGCCGGGCGGAATTGATAAGCAGGCACGGCAGGGCGCGCCGCTTGCGGCTGGTCAGCTTCGAGAACGATCTGGAGCCCCTGCGCTTCGCCCTTGCCCACGCCGCGCAATTGGGTTATCTGCTGGGGCACGAGCCGATCCTGGAAACCCTGGCCGCTCAGGGGCGCTGGAGCGGTGCCGGCGGCGCGTCCTGGGAGTTGCGGCTGGGCGATTTTCCCCGCACCATCCGCCAAGAGACCCGCCGTGCGGACGTGGTGTTCTTCGACCCGTTTTCGGCGCGCACCAACCCGGACATGTGGAGCGTCTCCACCCTGGAGGGGCTTTATGGCTGCCGGCGGCCCGGGGGGGAAATGCGCCTGGTCACCTACAGTTCGGCTTTCAATACGAGGGCGGCCATGCTGCTGGCCGGATTTTTCGTGGGTG
This sequence comes from uncultured bacterium, assembly GCA_965369935.1. GTDB lineage: Bacteria > SAR324 > SAR324 > SAR324 > JACQKK01 > JAPUIH01. The sequence goes on along the minus strand of CBDUSX010000324.1, from coordinate 2,912 downwards.
CGGGCCTGTCCCTGGACGGGCGGCGGCGGGCCACCGAGGCGGCGGCCTATTATTCCAGCCTCGACGAACCGCTGGACCTGCGCTGGCTGAGCCGCTGGAAGCAGGATCGCGAGCCCTGGCCCTGCCTCACCCCGGCGGGTCAGCGGCGGCGGGTGCGGCTCTCCCTGCTGGAGCATCCCCAATGGGCCCACTTCGCCCAAGCGGTGGAGCAGGGGCGTGAAACACGGGGCAGACGCCGGACAGGCGGCGCGGCACGGACCGTACGTCCCGCCGGCAGACGCAAGCCTGCCGGGGGAGCGGCAAAACCCCCGAAATCTTCCACAAGGAGCAGGTAGCATCATGCTGGATATGCGCGACATCCGCGCGCGGGAAGAGGAGGTGCGGGCCAATTTGGGCGCCCGCAGCGTGGAGCTCGACCTGGATGCCCTGCTGGCCGCGGACAAGCAGGCCAGGGAAGCCACCGTGGAACTGGACGAGGTGCGGCGGCGGCGCAACGAGATCGCCAACTCCATGAAGAGCCTGGACAGCCAGGAGCAGCGCGCACCCCTGATCGAGGAGGGGCGCGCCCTCAAGGACAAGGAAGCGCAACTGGAAGCGGCCTTCGAGAAAGCCGACGCCGCACGCAAGGAGCTGCAGGCCCAGGTACCCAACTTCAGTCATCCCGACTCGCCCGTGGGCCGGGACGACACGGAAAACAAGGTCATCCGCACGCACGGCGAGCCACCCCGCTTCGACTTCGAGCCCAGGGACCACGTGGAATTGATGGAGGCCCTCGACCTGGTGGACTTCGAGGGCGGGGCCAAGGTGGCCGGACAGAAATTCTACTATCTGAAAAACGACGCGGTGCTGCTGGAACTGGCGCTGACCAGCTTCGCCGCCCGCCTGTTACAGGAAGAGGGCTTCGTCCTCACCATCACGCCCGACCTGGCCCGGCGGGAGATTCTGGACGGCATCGGCTTCAATCCCCGCGGCGAATCCACCCAGATTTACAACATCGAGAATTCCGACCTGAGCCTGGTGGCCACGGCGGAGATCACCTTGGGCGGACTGTACGCCGGCGTGACCCTGGAGGCGGAGCAACTGCCCCTGCTGCTGGCCGGCATCTCCCACTGCTTCCGCACGGAAGCCGGCTCGGCGGGCAGGGAATCCCGCGGGCTGTACCGGGTGCATCAATTCACCAAGGTGGAAATGTTCGCCTTCACCCGCCCCGAGGAGTCGGCGGCCATGCACGAACGCATGGTGGGCATCGAGGAGAAGATCTATCAGCAGCTCGAGGTGCCCTATCAGGTGATGGAAATTTGCACCGGCGATCTGGGCGCGCCGGCCTACCGCAAGTACGACCTGGAAGCCTGGATGCCGGGCCGGGGCCGCTACGGGGAAATCACCTCCACCTCCAACTGCACCGACTACCAGGCGCGGCGGCTGAACATCCGCTTCAAGGAAAAGGGCAAGAAGGGCACGCGGCTGGTGCACATGCTCAACGGAACCGCCGTGGCCGTCTCCCGCGCCATAATCGCGCTGCTGGAAAACGGGCAGCGCGCCGACGGCTCCATCGCCCTGCCCGCCTGCCTCGGACTTGCTGACATAAATGCCCGGTGATAGGCTGAATATGACGGACACGCAGCCGGAGCCAGAGTTGAGACAGCCGGAGAATCGGCAGGCATGCAAGGGGGAAGGAGACAACCCGCCTCCGGCAACCGGATATCCGCATACGGCTCCGGTTGATTTGCCAAGCAAGACCCCGCAAGCCATGAGAATATGGAAACCGCAAGAGCCGCGGCTCAACATCCCGGCCTGCCGCTCCGGCAGGAGACCTGAAACCGTCCCACCGTCCGGACCGCGCCCGTGATTTCAGGAAACTTCAAACCCCAGATTCTGGTCGCCATGCCTTCCCTGCGGGACGGCTACTTCGACCGCAGCGTGATTTTCCTCTGCGACTACAATGAAGAAGGGGCCATGGGATTTGTGGTCAATTCCCCTTCCTCCACCAGCGTGGACGAACTGCTGACGGAACTGGGCCTGAAGGCCAAGGAGGAGCAGAACAAGCAGATTCTCATCGGCGGGCCGGTGCAGCCGGAATTGTGCTGGGTGGTGCACAGCCAGGACTACCAGGGATCCTCCTCCACTTCCCTGGGGGAGCATCTGGCCATCAGCGCCGCCCAGGAAATTCTGACCAGCATCGCCGACGGCAACGCGCCCAAGGAATACATCCTGGGGGTGGGCTATGCCGGCTGGGGGCCCGGCCAGTTGGACCACGAGATCGAGGAGGATGCGTGGTGGCTGACCGAGATGGACCTGCGCAGCGTGCTGGAGCATTCCCACGAGGAGCGCTGGGACGCGGTGATGGAGCACCTCGGCCTGGCCGGCCAGTCGGGCTCCTGCTACAAGGTCTGATCTCACAGCCCTGAATAAATCCAGATAATCAATCCAGGCAATATATATGGCCAGCCCTGCCGCGTCCGCCTTTCATGGTAGCGGCGCAAGGCCTTGCGCCGCTACGGGTGTGGGTTGTGATTGAATCGGCGGGCGAAACGCTGAGACTCGTAATGTTTCCTCGGCCTGCCGAAAAATTGACAGTGGGGCGGGCGTCTCGCCCGCCAAATCTCTGCTACAAAGTCAGTCTTTCGAATGGAATTCCATCCAAGGGTACTCGGCTGTGTCCGGCCAATGTTGCCAGTCCCACATAAGGCGGGCGGGACGCCCGCCCCACTCCACGCTCCTTTGGGGGTGATTCCCCAACAGGCGGGCCTCTCTGCCCGCCCCCACTGGGTTTGTTGCGCCGGCGGCCCCGCCGCGCGCGCCGAATTCGAGATGTCTTTGGGAGCGTTGTCTTTGGGAGAAAAATCTTAAGGAGCCTCGCCATGATCAAGCTATGCTACTTTATTCACCGGCTGCCCTCCCTGGCTTCGGAA
>CBDUSX010000323.1:0-3633 GCA_965369935.1 uncultured bacterium | reverse complement strand
GGCCGGTCGTTCGTCCGGGTGGAATCCCCCGTGTAGTAATGCACGTCGCTGTGGCAGACGCCCGAGGCCACCATTTTCACCAGCAACTCGCCTTCCTTGGGCGGATCGAGTTCGATCTCCTCCACCAGCAAAGGCTCGTTCAACTCGTACAGCACCGCCGCCCGCATTTTCATGATTCCATGGCTCCGCAGGAATTTCTTGGCAACCCGGGATAAAGCGAATGGCGGTCCCTAGCATGAACCCCACCCGAATTTCCAGGCAGGTGCCGGCGCGCCGTCACGGCTTGCGGCCCGAGGCCAGCATGGCGGGGGCCGGAATTTCGATCCGGCCGCCTTGTTCGAATTCTTTCGCACCCTCCGTAATGGCTGCCTCGATCCGTTGCAGGCATTCCGGGGGTTGCAGGCTCAACAGAATCTTGGTGCGCGCCATGCTCTTGTGAATGATTTCCACCACCTGAATAGGTGTCTCAAATACGGCTACGATGGGGAGCTCGGCTATCGAGATATCGGAAAACCCGGCGCCGGAAAGTATCCTCTCGCACTCGCCGGGATCACCGAATCGAAACATCGGCGGGCCGGGGGGAATGAGCACGTTCTTGTCGCCGTGTTCCTGCACCGCTCCGGTCACCAATGCAAAAAACCCCGGCTGCTCCGGTGGACACCAGGCGGTGAGCGCGTAGCGGCCTCCCGATTTCAACACCCGAAATGCCTCGCCGACCGCCTGTCCGGGATGGGGAAAATGCAAAATCCCGAAATTGCACGCCACCGCATCAAAGCTTTCATCTTCGAAGGACATGGCCTCCGCGTCACCCTGCCTGAACTCTGCAGCCGGGTACAATCGGGCGGCCTCCAGCGCCATGCTTTCCACGAAATCCACGCCCGTGGCCTGTGCTCCCCGTTCCGCCGCGGCTCCGGCCAGCATGCCCGGCCCGCAGGCGACATCCAGCAGGCGCGCGCCGCTCCCTGCTCCGACGGTGTCCAACAATGGCTTGACGGCCTGATCCGTGACTCGTCCAAACATATCGTGGTAGGTGCCTGAAACTGCATCAAAACCATCATGCTCGAAGTCCTTGAAGGCCTTCGAATCGAATTCGGTTTCTTCGGCCATGGGATACTCCCTTCTTTGTTACGGACTGTTTCCTACCGCCCGCCTTCGTACGCCGGGACGATGCCGGGCCGCGGCAGATGGGCGGTATGCCCGCGTGACCGCATCTCCTTCGGCTCATCAGGAATGGCCTGATACTAGGTAGGGCCGGCCTCCGAAGTCAATCGCTGCCGGGCTCTCCGCTTGCCGGCGGAGACGCGGCTGGCGCAGGCGTCCCGCGCCTGGCGGCCTGTCCGGCGACCAGGCGCACCTTGCGCGGCGCGGCCAGCCAGACGCTGACGATGGAGACGAGGCTGAACGCCAGGGCCAGCCAGAACGCCGCGGTGTAGCTGCCGGTGACATCATGAATCACGCCGGTCAGCCACGGCCCCGCGCCCGCCCCGAGGCCGGAAGCGGCCGCGAACATCCCGAAGATCGCCCCATAGCGCCTGCCCTGGAACAACTCCGCGGGAATCGCACCGTACACCGAGGCCAAGCCATAGCCGAGCAGACCCTGGGAGGCGACCATGGCGTACATCAGCGGATTGGAAGGATGGTGCTTGAGGAGCATCAGCAGCACGAAGCAGAGGGTGAAGCCGAGCGAGCTGATCGTCCATGCCCATTCGCGCCCGATCCGGTCGGAGAGATGGCCGATGGAAATCTGGCCGGCGATGCCGCACAGGCCCACGAACCCGAGCGCATAGGCGGCCTGCTCCGCCGGGAAGCCGGCGTCCAGCAGAACCTTCGTCTGGTGCACCTGCACCGCGTACCACGCATACAGGGCCGCGAAGTATCCCAGCATCAGCCACCAGAAGCGCGCCTTGCGCATGGCCAGGCCAATGCTCCAGTCGGTCTCCGCCCAGACCCGGTCCACCACGTTGTCCGGGGCGGAGGAAGGCGTATCCGTGCCGGCGGGAGCCGGGTCTCCGTCCGGCTCCAGCCCCAGGTCTTCCGGGCGGCGCCGCTGCAGCAGAAAATTCAGCGGCAACAGGATTGCCAGCAGCAACGTCGCCATGGCCCAGCAGGCCTCGCGCCAGCCGGCGATGCCGATGATGCTTTGCAGCCAGGGAAAGACGATGATCGAGCCCACGCCCACGCCCGAGAAAGCGATGCCGATGGCCAGCCCCCGTCTGCGCACGAACCAGAAGGGCAGGAAAAAGGAATGACCGATGTAGCTGAGCAGCACGGAGGCGCCGACCACCAGCACCCCGAGGGTGAGGTAAAGATGCCAGGGGCGGGTTGCGGCCGTGGCCAGCATCAGGCCCACGCTGACCAAAAGGGCGCCGGCAGGGATCACGTAGCGCGGCCCGAAGCGGTCCATCAGCGCGCCGACGAAGGGCGAGATCAGCGTGGAGGCCAGGAAGCCCACGGAAAAGGCCCCCGCGGTGGCCCCGCGTTCCCAGCCGAATTCGGCCAGAATCGGTGGAAACAGCAACGAGAAGGCGGTGCGGGCGTTGACGCCGATGCCCATCGTGACGAATGCGACGGCGACGACGATCCAGCCGTAATAGATCGGCAGCCTGGCAAGGGGTGAGGCGGGGCGGGGCGGAGAATTTGCGTCAGGCATAGGGGAGCCTAGGCCCAACGCGGATTCAATTGCAACTTCGATTGGAACCGTGGATGGCCCAACCCATGGATCTCATAATTCCCCCTCCTCCTCCCCGTGCGGCCCGGCCACGGGCACTCTGCCCGCCAGGGCGCCGTTGATCTTGCCGAACATGCCCAGCAGCACCTGCATTTCCCGGCTGTCCGGCTCCATGCGCCGCAGCAGATGTTTCACCTTGTCCGGTATGGGATGGGGCGTGCCTTCCCCGTAAAACCGGCAGCGGGTGAGCACTTCATCCACCAGCTTTTCCAACTGATAAAACTCGCCGGAGGAGGGGAGCTGTCTCGGGCCTTCCCACGTATCCGGCCAGTGTTGCCGGCTCAGTTCAAACAGGATCAGCAGCACCGACTGGGCCAGGTTGTAAGAAGGGTTCTGCTCGCTGGAGGGAATGCGCACCAGCCAATTACAATGGCTCAGGTGCTCGCGGCGCAGGCCGTCGTCTTCCGCGCCGAAGACCAGCGCCGTCCGCGCCGGCGGGGCCTGGGCGATGCGCCCGATCCAGTCGGGCAGCAGGAGATGGCGGGGCCGGTTCCGGCCGTGCCGGGCGCTGAAGCCCACCACATGCTCCATGGGCGCCAGGGCCTCTTCCAGGGTATCGTGGAAGCTGGCCCGCTCCAGCATTTCGCCGGCCCAGCAGGCGGTGATGGCCGCGCGGCCTGGATCGTAGCGCGGCGGCGCGACGAGATGCAGGTGGGCAAACCCCAGGTTGGTCATGGCCCTGGCCACGGAGCCGACGTTAAGGCTGTCCCCCGGCTCCACCAGCACCACATGAAAGCGGTCGTAGAGGCTGGATTCTGGCAGACTGGCCGGACGGCGCATGGCGCGCGCTCCCTTATCCATTCGATTTCAACGTCCGCTTTTCCCTTTCATGGGACGGTCATGGGGTATGCCCGAAGCCTACCACATCCACCGGCAATTCGAGAACTCCGCCGACGCTCCCCACC
>CBDUSX010000322.1:0-3636 GCA_965369935.1 uncultured bacterium | reverse complement strand
CATGGCGTTGCCGCGTGAGCAATTTAGGGGTTACGTCCTTGGGGGCGATTGGCTTAATATGGTGGAAACCATCTGTGCGTCTGAAACGATCGGCCCAGGAGCACCGTGTTGTCATCCACGGGAAGGGTAGTCCGCCGAGGCAGGATTTCATGAAGACTTCCGGAAAAAATCCCCGTGCCGCCGCCGGCCGCGTTTCCAACTCCCCTTGGAAACACGGCGCGGGCATGTTCGGGCACCGCGGCGCTATGGGGGTGCTGTTCTTAGCCGTGGCGGTGTGCTCCGTATTCCTGTTGCTGGCGTGTTCATCCCCCCAGTATCGCAAGCGCTCCTTCATGGGCCTGTCGAAAGGCACCCGGGAGCCGGTGGCGGAGCCCGCCGGTCTGAATCCCCTGGGCGCCCTGCACACCTGTCCCCGCGGGATTAGCGCTTCCCAGCCGGGCGACCGGGTGCTGGTATCGCGGCCGGAATACTTCACCGAGGATGCCTCCCTGATGATTCTGGCCTTAAGGGAAGCCCTGGCGGAAAATCCGGAGGGCCGGGAAACCCTCGATCTCCAGCTTTCCAGCGGCCCCATTCAATCCGCGGAGGAAGCGGCCAGGGAGGGTACGCGTTGCGGAGCCCTGATCGTGCTTTGGGAACAACGGAAATCCCAAACCCTGGAAATGACCCTGCCCAATCCGGCCCGCGTGCCGTTAAAGGCGCTGGTGCAAAAGCAACTTTGCGAATTCGGCAATCATGCGGAGCAGGTCACGATCCTCTACCTCACCATCGTGGGCCTGACAGCTATGGTGAATAACGATTACCGGGTGGCCCAGTTCTACCTGGACTCGGCCAACCGCATTGACGTGGATTGCCTGCAGCTTCCACTGGGATGGCGGGCGGCTCCCAAGACGGCCACCCCCGGAATCGGCTGAACCCCGTCGCGGAGAACGTCATGCATGCCCGTGCGATCAGATATACGGCCTTGGGCCTGATGCTGCTGCTTGCCGCCGCGGCGGGCGGTTGCAGGATGAAGCCCACCCCCTATCAGCCCCGTTCCAAACAGGGCGGGTACGAGGAAACGCGCCTGAAAGACCGGGTGTTCCGCGTTTCGTTTCAGGGCAACCGCTCCACCCTGGAAACCACCGTGCTGGATTATCTCTACCTGCGCTGCGCGGAATTGACCGAGGAGTCGGGCTTTACCCATTTCGTGATAGTGCAGGACTACGGTAAAACGGAGGTCGCCGGCAGACCCCGCAGCAGCTTTTCCCTCGGACTGGGGTTTGGCCGGGGCGTCCGCGGCGGGCATCTGGGCGCGGGCGCGCACCTGCCCGTGCACTCGGGGTACGATCGGGCGGTGGATTATCGCCTGGGCGTGTTCGTCATCCGCATGCTGACGGCCGAGGAAGCGAAAAAAGAACCGGAAGCGCTGGAAGTGGCCTTCCTGCTGAAAAGCCTTCATGGAAAATACCCGAAAACCAACCAAGGCGTATACTGATCCCGCGGAACCGGCGGACCTGTTCCGGGCGCTGGAATTCGCCCATTACGCGGGGCGCTTCCGGGACAAGGTGTTCGTCATCGGCTTCACCGCCGAGACGCCCTTCGCAAACCTGCTGCTGGACCTCAAGGTGGTGACGGGCTACGGCATCAAGGTGGCGCTGGTGTTGCCGGACCCGGCCTTTCAGCTGGAAGCCCTGATTTCCCAGTCCAACCACCGTGGCACCCGCTTTCACCTGTCCCTGCTCACCGACGTGCTCTTCGACGCGCCGGGAGACACGGTCAACCTGGACTTCGGGCGCATCGAAACCGTGCTCGAAGAGGGCAAGACCCCCGTCATCGCGTTTCAGTCCGATGCGCCGGAGTCCCCCGGGCTCAGCCTCACCTTCCTGCTGGCCGGGGAGATCGCCGGACGCCTGAAAGCCGATAAGCTGTTCCTGGCCGGGCCGCATCTGGAACCGCTCATCCGGGCCCTGCCCCGCTCCCACGTGCTGGCCGGGGAGCTGGAGGAGTTGCGAAAGGATTTGTCCGCCTCCGCCGGGCCGGGCCACGGCGCCGTGCTCGACTTTATCCACCAGCAATTGGCGCGGGGCATTCCGGACATCGTGCTGATCGAGGACAAGCCCGCCCACCTGTTCCGGGAAATCTTCACCCATGACGGCGCGGGCATCCTGTTCAACCAGGTGCGGAGCTCCCGCGTGCGCCAGGCCAAAGTCGGGGACGTCACCGACATCGGGCTGCTGCTGCGAGCGGAAATCGAGGAAGGGCGCATTCTGCCTGTGGACGAGAACGAGATCGAAGCGGCGGTGGACACCTACTGGGTGTACGAGATCGACGGCCTGCTGGTGGGGGCCGCCCGGCTGAAGTCCTGCGGATCGCATTGGGCGGAACTGGCGCAGTTCGCCACCCTGCCCCGTTACCGTGGCAAGGGGCGAGCGCGCGAGCTGGCGTTGGAATTGGAGGAGCAGGCGGCCCGGTCGGGCTTCAAGTGGCTGTTCGCCCTGACCATTGACGAGCGCATGGGACGCTTCTTCACCTCCCTCGGCTTCCGGGAAGCCGGGCGCAAGACCCTGCCCGCCGAATGGCGGGAGCATTACGACCTGCGGCGGCCGTCGCGGGCATTCGTGAAGGAGTTGTGATGGCGCTGCCCGTGATCGCATGGCAGGAGCGCCGCCTGACGGTGCTGGATCAGACCCGCCTGCCGGGGGACGCGGCCCTGGTGGAGTTGAAAAACCTGGACGAGGTGGTGCGCGCCATCAAGACCCTGATGGTGCGCGGCGCACCGCTGATCGGGGTCACGGCGGGCTATGGCGTCTGCGTGGCCCTGCTCCCGCTGGCCGACCATGCGGAGGCGCGCCGGCAGGCGCCCGAGGTGCTGGGCCGGCTGGGGGATTCCCGCCCCACCGCCGTCAACCTGTTCTGGGCCCTGCAGCGCATGGAGCGGGTGGTGGCCAACCTGCCCGAAAAGGGCTGGCGGGATGCCTTGGAAGACGAGGCGCGGGCCATCCACCGCGAAACCGAGGCCCAGGACGCGGCCATGGTAAACCACGGCAAGACGCTCCTGAGCACCGGGGCGCGGGTGATCACCCATTGCAACACGGGCCCCCTGGCCACCGGCGGGCAAGGCACGGCGCTGGGGGTGTTGATCGGCGCCCACCGCGAGCTGGGGGGCCTGCACGTGTATGTGGACGAGACCCGTCCCCGCTGGCAGGGCGCCCACCTGACCACCTGGGAGTTGGCCAACCACGGCGTGCCCCACACCCTGATGGTGGATTCGGCCGCGGCCACCCTGATGCGGCAGGGGAACGTCCATAGCGTGTGGGTGGGGGCGGACCGCATCGCGGCCAACGGCGACACGGCCAACAAGATCGGCACCTACGCCCTGGCCCTGGCGGCCCGGCATCACGGGGTGCCCTTCCATGTGGTGGCGCCCACCTCCACCATAGACCTGGAGCTCAACGACGGCGCGGGCATTCCCATCGAGGAACGGGACGCCGGCGAAGTGGCCGCGCCCGGCGGGCGGGCCCTGGCCCCGGAAGGCACGGCGGTCTGGAATCCCGCCTTCGACGTTACGCCCGCGGCTTTGATTGATGCCATCGTCACCGAGCGGGGCGTTTTCCGAGGGCCGGAATTCGATCTGCGCAAGAAACTGACCGGCTA
>CBDUSX010000321.1:0-3694 GCA_965369935.1 uncultured bacterium | reverse complement strand
CCTGTCGGATTTCAGCCGGAACGGGTCACGCCCTTCCTTCATGATGGAAAGCGGGCGATTGTAGCACCACTCGGTGTATTCCAGATAATTCTCCTTGCTGACGGTCTCCTCGTCCCGGCTCAGCCTTTTCCCTGCCTTCTTTGCCCGCGCCGCCACGGCCCCCATGCCGAAATTGGCGAAGTCTATCTTATAGGGATTGCACTGCCCGCGGATGTCCTTGAGCAGGGCGTTGTCCGCGATGCCCGCCGCCCTGTCGAAACAGATCAACCGCTCGCCCAGGGGAGCATCCTCCAGGGTGCAGGCGGCATGGATCACCGCCGCCAGGTTATCACGCCGCGCCTCGGAGACCACCAGCGCCTCGCCGATGCAGCGGGCCTTGAACCCGGCGGTGTAGCCCCGGCAAATCCGCCAGACGAACTGGGGCAGGTTCATGATCTCCCGCCGGGGCGGGGGCGGCTGGGGGACGCTGCCCAGGGTGTGCGCCACGTTGCCCGCCTTGTGCTGCGGCCCGGCCAGGGGCTGGTAATCCTCAATGGCCGCGCAGCCCGCCAGCAACGCCAGCGCGGTGGCCAGTCCCAGAAATCGTATGATGCATGTACCCATCGTCCCCGAGTGCTCTTACTCCCTTTGGGGGGCTTTGCCCCCGAAACGCTTGCGTGTCGCGCGTTTCTCCCCCAGCAGGGGCCGAAGGCCCCTGCACCCCTTCCTAACTCTCTTCCCGATGCCTCTGCCCTACAACACCCCTCCATTCCAGGTCAAACGGATTCACCCGGCCCGGCCCCGTGGCGCTCGAATTCCCGGACGCCGGGCAGGAAGGCCAGGGAGCGCGGTTCGCGCTCCAGGTGATGGATCAGGTGCCGGGTCAGCGCGGCTTCCAGTTCCTCCAGGGCCTTGCGGGTCGGGCGCAGGTTCCGCGCCTCCGCTCCGCCGCGCCAGGCGCCCAGAAAGGCCAGGCTGCCCGCGGCGACGTCCGAGACCGCCTGGCCCGTGACGCGGCAGTCCGGGCAGCGCATGCCGCCCCGGCTGGTGTCGAACTGATGCACGCCGCTGAACAGCGTACGCGGCCGGCCCTGCCCGCCCCCGAAAAGGGGCCGCTCACAGGCGCAGCAGCGCCGCCACTCCGGCTGCACCCCCAGGCAGGTCAGGAAATCCAGCTCGTAGGCAAGGCGCAGCAGGGGCAGGGCGGCGGACGCCGTTTCCGCATGCAGGTCTTTCAGTCCGCAGGCCAGCAGATCAAAGAAGCGCTCCGCCTCCGGGCCGTGAATGGGGCACAGGCTGGCCAGCTCGGCCATGTAGCCGGCGTAGATAAGCTTGTCGTAGTCGGCGTTCAGATGCAGGTAGGGCGGAACGGGATCGCACTTGCGGATGCTGACCAGTTCGGAGCCGGCCTTTTCCACGTAGAAGATCGTGCCCCGGGTGAACGGCTCGAAGGTGCTCAGCCCGCGCGCGGTGAGCTTGCGGGAGCCCCGGGCCACGCCGGTCATGCGCCCCTTGTCACGCGCCAGAAACGTGACCAGCCGGTCGCGTTCCCTGAAGTCCTGGTGCTTCAGGATGATGCATTCGGAGGAAACGACCTTCATAACTCCCCTCTGGCGGCGCTGCCGCCATCCCTGCCGCGCCGCTCAGGCCCACCGCTCAAGCGACGCCCAGTTCCCGCCGTTTGAGGTAGGAGATGGCGTCGCGCAACTCGGCGGCGCGCTCGAACTCCAGTTCCTTCGCCGCGGCCAGCATTTCCTGCTCCAGCCGCTTCAGCTGGCGGGCGCCGTCCCGCTCCACGGGCACGGGGCCGGTCGCCTCGGCCACCTGCTCGGCCGGCTGCACCAGGTGTTCGCCCACGGACTTGACGATCTGCCGGGGCACGATGTTGTTGGCCTCGTTGTAGGCCATTTGCGCTTCCCGGCGGCGGTTGGTCTCGTCCAGCACGATGCGCATGGACTCGGTGATCCTGTCCGCATAGAACATCACCCGCCCGTTGGTGTTGCGCGCGGCCCGTCCGCAGGTCTGGAGCAGGGAGCGGTAGGAACGCAGGTAGCCTTCCTTGTCCGCGTCGAAGATGCCGATCAGCGACACTTCGGGCAGGTCCAGCCCCTCCCGCAGCAGGTTGATGCCCACCAGCACGTCGAACTCACCCAGCCGCAGGTCGCGCAGGATCTCGGCGCGCTCCACCGTGTTGATTTCCGAGTGCATGTAGCGCACCCGCACGCCCAGGTCCTGGTAGTATCCGGTCAGGTCTTCGGACATGCGCTTGGTGAGGGTGGTGACCAGCACGCGCTCCCCCGCCGCGGCGCGCAGGCGGATTTCCTCCAGCAGGTCGTCCACCTGCCCGGCGACGGGCCGCACCTCTATTTCCGGGTCCAGCAGCCCGGTGGGGCGGATGATCAACTCCACCTGCTCGTTGCCGGTGTGCTCCAGTTCATAGGGGCCAGGGGTGGCCGACACGTAGACCACCTGCTCGATCTGCTCCTCGTATTCCTCGAACTTCAAGGGGCGGTTGTCTATCGCGGAGGGCAGGCGGAAGCCGAATTCCACCAGGGTGGACTTGCGCGAAAAGTCCCCCAGGAACATGCCCCGCAACTGGGGCACCGTGACGTGGGACTCGTCCAGGAACAGCAGGGAGTCCCGCGGGAAGTAATTCAGCAGGGTCGGCGGCGAGCTGCCCGCCGCGCGGCGCTGGATGATGCGGCTGTAGTTCTCGATGCCCTTGCAGGTTCCCGTCTCCTCCAGCATTTCCACGTCGTACAGGGTGCGCTGCTCCAGGCGCTGGTATTCCACCAGCTGGTTGGCCGCCTTCAACTCGGCCAGCCGCTCCTGCAACTCGTGGCGGATCAGGCGGATCGTCTCCGGCTTCTCGTCCGTGGGAGAGACGTAGTGGGTCTTGGGAAAAATGGCGACCTTGCTCAGCAACTCCAGCTTGTTGCCGCGGAGGGGGTCAACGCGCGAAATGGCCTCCACCTCGTCCCCGAACAGCTCGATGCGGATGGCGTCGTCCGCGTCGGCGGGAAAGATTTCGATCACGTCCCCCCGCACCCGGAAGGTGCCCCGGTGAAAGTCGTAGTCGTTGCGCTGGTATTCCACCTCCACCAGCTTGGAGAGCAGGGCGCCGCGCTCCAGGGTGTCGCCCACCTTCACGAAAATCAGCATGCCCTTGTAGGCTTCCGGGGAACCCAGGCCGTATATGCACGACACGCTGGCCACGATGATCACGTCCTCCCGCTCGAACAGCGCCCGCGTGGAGGACAGGCGCATCCGGTCCAGCTCGTCGTTGATGGAGGAATCCTTCTCGATGTAGAGGTCCTTGCGGGGGACGTAGGCCTCGGGCTGGTAGTAGTCGTAGTAGCTGACGAAGTACTCCACGGCGTTGTGGGGAAAGTACGCCTTGAACTCCTGGTACAGCTGGGCGGCGAGGGTCTTGTTGGGCGCAATGACCAGGGTGGGCCGCTGCAGGCGGGCGATCACGTTGGCCATCACGAAGGTCTTGCCCGAGCCGGTGATGCCGAGCAGCACCTGGTGCTTTTTCTTGGCCTGAAATCCCTTCACCAGCTGCTGGGCGGCCTCGGCCTGGGGCGGCACCATGGAGTAGTCGGTTTCCAGTTGAAATTTGGGCATGGACGGCCAGCTTAAATCGAAATCCCTTTCGCTTCCCGGAAGCGGGGTTATCCCTATAAATTACCAGAAAGCCGCGCCGACAGCCAAA
>CBDUSX010000320.1:0-3701 GCA_965369935.1 uncultured bacterium | reverse complement strand
GCCTTTTTGATTGCAGCCGCCGTGATCATCGCGGGGTGTTCCTTCAAGAAGATGGCGGCCAACATCGTCGGCGACGCGCTCAGTGGCGGCGGCGGGGTATTTTCCTCCGACGAGGACCCGGAACTGATTCGGGAGGCCCTGCCGTTCGGCCTCAAGACTTACGAGAGCTTGCTGGCCGTAACGCCGGAACATGAAGGGTTGCTGCTCGCCGCCGCGCGGGGGTTCTCCGCCTACGCGTTTCTCCTGCTGAGGGAGGCGGATGAGGTGGACGCGGAAAATCTGGCGAAAGCGCGTGAGCTGCGCGCTAGATCCCGCAAGCTCTTTCTGCGTGGGCGCGACTTCGCCCTGCGCGGACTGAAACTCAATCATCCGGAGGTTGTGACGCGGCTTTACAAGGACGCAGGCCCGGCGCTCGCGGATACGGAGGAGGAGGAGGTTCCGTATCTGTACTGGGCGGGCGCCGCATGGGCGGGTGCTCTGAGCGCCGCCAAGGACGATCTCACGCTCATCGCGGAACTTCCCATCGCCGGGGCCCTGGTGCGACGCGCGCTGACGCTGGACGAAACCTTTAACCAGGGTGCGGCGCACGAGTTTTTCATCTCCTACGAGGGAGGGCGGCCGGGAGGGAGCCGCACCAAGGCGCGCGAACACTATCGCCATGCTCTGGAACTTTCCAAGGGCCTGCGCGCATCGGTGCACCTCGCCCTGGCCGAGGCGGTATCCATCAAGGAGCAGAATCTGCGGGAATTCAGGGCGCTTCTTTCCGCGGTCAATGAGGTGGATTTGGAAGAGGCCCCCAACTACCGGATGGTCAACACCCTCGCCAGGGAGCGCGCGGCGTGGCTGGAGGCGCGAATTCCGGAACTGTTCCTGGAGGCGGAAGAGGAGAAGCAATGAGAACCATCGTAATTGCCTTGCTCGCCGCGGCCGGTTTTGCCTGGGCCGGGGGTACGGCGCCGGCGCTGACCCTGAAGGTCGGCACGCTCGCTCCCGAAAGGTCGCCCTGGTACAACATCATTCGCGACATGACCGAAGCCTGGAAGGCGGCTTCCGGCGGTCAGATCAAGGTGCGCATCTACGCCGGAGGTATCGCCGGGGACGAGCCCGACATGGTGCGGAAAATAAAGATCGGGCAACTCCATGCCGCCGTGCTCTCCGGAAGCGGACTGACCCGCATCGCGCTGGAAGTGCAGGCCCTGCAAATGCCGATGATGCTAGCCTCGCAGGAGGAGCTCGACTACGTCCGCAAGCGGGTCGGGCCGGAGATCGAAGCGGTGCTGGAGGCGAAGGGTTTCAAACTCCTGACCTGGGGCGATGTCGGGTGGCTCTATTTCTTCGCCCAGAAACCGGTGGTTCATCCGAACGACTTGAAGCCGCTGCGGCTGTTCGCCTGGGCCGGGGAGACCGCCCACATTGACGCCTGGAAGGCCGGCGGATACAAGCCCGTGCCCCTCGCGGCGACGGAAATCCATACGGCGTTGCAATCCGGCCTCATCAACGCCTTCATCACGACGCCGGTGGCGGCGCTTTCTTTTCAGTGGTTCGGGCTGGCCAAGCACATGACCGACCTGAAGTGGGCCCCCCTGGTCGGTGGGGTGGTGATCTCCACGCGGGCATGGAAAAAAATTCCGGGCGACTTAAGGCCGAAAATTCTCAGCATTGCGCGGGAGGCGGGCGCCCGCCTGAAGGCGATCCTGCCACGGCTCGAAGCGGAGGCCATCGGGGTGATGAAAAAGCACGGTCTGCAGGTTCATCATGTGAACCCGCAGATCGCCAAGCTCTGGGAAAAGGGAGGCCGCGCCGGATATCCGAAGATTGTCGGGAAAATCGTGCCGGCCGCGATGGTAGACAAGGTGGAACGCGCTCGTGACGAGTATCGGGCGAGGCGGCAATAGCGTGGTGGTCCGGATTCCCATGTGGGCAGCCCGGCTTGGCCGCCACGCGGAGGAGTCCGGCGCCATCGCCGTGCTCCTGCTGATGGCGGCTATTCCGGTGCTCGAGCTGGCGCTGCGCGCAGCGTATGACGCCGGCATTCCGGGCAGCGCGAGCTACGTGCAAAACCTCACCCTGTGGGTCGCGTTTCTGGGCGCGGCGCTCACTTCGGGAAAAGGGCAGCATCTCACCCTCGCGATGGGCATGGCGCTCATTCCCGAACGTGCCCGTCCCATCGCCGCGGCACTGGCTGTCGCCGTCTCGGCGGCGGTGTCCGCCGCGCTTTTCTGGGCGGGGCTGCAGTTCGTCGTGTCCGAGCTCGATTCGCCGACTTTCATTGGCGGATGGCTTCCAATCTGGGTGGTGGAGGCCGTTCTTCCCGGGGCTTTCGCCCTCATTACCCTCCGATTCATCACCCACGCCGGTGGGCGGGCGGAGCGACTGGCCGCGTTGGCGGGCATTGCGGCGGTTATCGTGGTGGGGCTGCTGGCTGATCCGCCCCCGGCCTTCCTCGTCTGGATCGCGCTACCCCTGCTGCTCGTGGCGGCGCTGGCGGGGGCGCCGATCTTTGTCGTGCTCGGGGGCTTGGCGCTGGTGCTGCTCTTCAACGAGGAGGTGCCCATCGCGGCGCTGCCGGTGGAAACCTACCGCATGGTTGCGTCCCCGACCATTCCGACGATCCCCATCTTCACCCTGGCCGGGTACGTGCTGGCGGAGGGAGGCGCGAGCAGGCGGCTCGTGCGCCTGTTTCGTGCGCTGTTCGGCTGGCTGCCGGGCGGCTTGGTGGTGGTGACGACGTTGGTGTGCGCGTTCTTTTCGGCCTTCACCGGCGCCTCCGGGATCACCATCGTGGCGTTGGGGGGCCTGCTCCTGCCGGTTTTGCTGCAAAGCGGCTATCCGGAGCGATTCTCGACCGGGTTAATCACCGCCACCGGCTCCATCGGCCTGTTGTTTCCGCCCAGCCTTGCCATCATTCTCTACGGAGTGGTCGCGCACATCCCCATCCCCGATCTGTTCAAGGCCGGTGTTGTGCCGGGCCTGCTGATGGTGGTGTCGGTCTGTGTTTTCGGGGTTATCGTGGGCGTGAACGCAAAGGCCCCGCGCCCGGCGTTCGAATTACGCGAGGCCGCCGCGGCCCTTTGGCATGCGAAATGGGAGGTGCTGTTGCCCGTGGTCGCCCTGACGGCGATTTTCGGCGGCTTCGCCACCTTGATCGAAGCCGCGGCCATCACGGCGGTTTATGCGATCGTCATCGAGACGGTCATTCACCGCGATCTGCATCTGGTGCGCGACGTGCCGGGGGTCACGCTGAAATGCGTCACCATGATCGGCGGCGTGTTCGTGATCATGGGCGTGGCGATGGGCATCACCAACTACATGGTCGACGCGGAGATACCCGTGCGGGTGGCCGCCTGGGTGCGGGAGACCATCGATTCCCCGATCGTATTGCTGTTGGCGCTCAATCTGTGCCTGATCGCCGTCGGTTGCGTGATGGATATTTTCTCGGCCATTGTCGTGGTGGTGCCTCTCATATTGCCGGTGGGGGCGGCTTTCGGCATTCATCCCGTGCACCTGGCGATGATCTTCCTCATCAACCTGGAGCTTGGCTATCTGACGCCGCCGGTCGGCATGAACCTGTTCCTGGCCTCTTTCCGCTTCGGCAAGCCCATCGTCGAGGTTGGGCTCAGCGTCTTGCCTTTTTTCCTTGTTCTGCTAGTGGTTCTTCTGGCCGTCACGTACATCCCGGCACTCACATTGGGCTTTTAGGC
>CBDUSX010000319.1:0-3712 GCA_965369935.1 uncultured bacterium | reverse complement strand
CGTCCCGGCCCAGATTCGCCTTGACGAATGGCCGGGGAAGTTCCGACAATGGGCCACAAAGCCTGTCAGATTTTCCGGCGCCGGCCGCGTCCGCGGGGGCCTGTTTTTCAGCGAAGGTGATGCATCATGCTGTTGTCCAATTTTCCCGTGACCCCCGTGCGCCGGAGCCGCCTGGACCAGGTGGATTTCGAGGATCTGGGTTTCGGGCGAATCTTCTCCGATCATATGTTCAGCATGGTCTACGAGGACGGCGCGTGGCGGGACGGGGAGATTCACCCCTATCAGGCCCTGGCGCTGGAGCCGGGGGTGTCCATGCTCCACTACGGGCAGACGGTCTTCGACGGATACAAGGCCTTCCGCTCGGAGGACGGGGACGCGCTGATCTTCCGCCCGGACATGAACGCCAAGCGCCTGCACAACTCCTGCCGGCGGCTTTGCATTCCCATCATGGAGCCCGAACAGCTGGCCACCCTGCTCATCGAGGCCACCCGCGAACTGATCCAGCTCGACCACGCCTGGATTCCGCCCCACCACGGCCAGTCGCTCTACGTGCGCCCGCTGGTGATCGGCACGGAGGCCACCCTGGAGGTGCGGGCGGCGGCCAGCTACCGCCTGATGGTGATCACCTCGCCGGTGGGCAGCTATTTCCAGGGGGTGCAAGGCGGAATCTCGTTGAAGGTGGAGGAGAACTACACCCGCGCGGCCAGCATCGGCGGTCTGGGCTATGCAAAGACGGCGGCCAACTACGCGGCCAGCCTGCTGCCGGGCTATGAGGCATTGCAGGAAGGATTCAATCAGGTGTTGTGGCTGGACAGCAACGAGCACCGCCACGTGGAGGAGGTGGGCGCCATGAACATCTTCTTCAAGATTGCCGGCAAGGTCGTCACTCCGCCCCTGGGGGGCTCCATCCTGCCCGGCGTGGTGCGGGACAGCGCCCTGACCCTGCTCAAGGACTGGGGCGTGCCGGTGGAGGAGCGCCCCATCACCATGGAAGAGACGGCGCAAGCCTTCGAGGACGGCTCCATGGAGGAGATGTTCGGGGCGGGCACCGCCGCGGTGATCTGCCCCGTGGCGAAGATCGGCTACCGCGGCAAAATGCTGGAGCTGGCCCCGCCCGTGCCCGGAGAACTGACCCAGCGCCTCTACGACGAGATCACCGGCATCCAGTACGGCAAGCTGGCCGACCCCCACGGCTGGATGGTGCGGGTGCCCATCGGCCAGCCCGTCAGCGCCGCCCAGCAATCCGCGGGATAAAAGCCGCCTTGGGGGGCTTTGCCCCCCAACCCCCCAGCAGGGGCCGAAGGACCCTGCACCCCTTACTCGCCAGGATTGGCTTCCAGCCAAACCTGGCACTTGAATGGGGCTGCAGAGGGACTGCAACGCCGCAACGTTTACGGAATCTCCTGGAGAGAGGTCGTCATGTTCAGTGAAGGTGGGTGCGCCTGCGGAGACGTACGATATGGGCTGAAAACCCGCCCGATGTTCGTGAACGCGTGCCACTGCGGGAATTGTCAGCGCCTGACCGGCGGGGCGTTCGCCATGAACGCCATCATCGAAAAAGACGCCGTTGAGCTGATTGCCGGAACGCCCGCCGTGTTCGGGCTCAAGGGGGGCAGCGGGAAACAGCATGACGTTTATTTCTGCAAGAACTGCGGCACGCATGTCTGGAACGAGTACCACACCTTTCCAGGGAACACGTGGTTCGTGCGCGTTGGCACCCTGGACGATCCGAATCTGCTGAAACCGGATGCGCATATCTTCACCCGGTTCAAGCACGCCTCGACCTCGCTTCCGGATGACGTCCCTGCCTTCGACGAGCGTTACGATCGTGAGAAGCTGTGGCCCGCGGAAATTCGGGAACGATTGGAGGCGAGCGCATCCGCCAACAAGGGCGGATAGAGCGCGGAGAGCCCGCTCGTTTCCGCCCCGTCATTCTTCGCCAACCTACTGCCTCGTCACCGAATTGAGCAGGAAGTGCATCTGCTCGAAGTCCAGCTTGTTGCCCAGCCGGGATTCTGCGCTGATCATAATGCCCACGTTGGGGCGCAACTCGGTGCAGTAGAAGCGCTGGAACGTGTCCCCCCTGGCCAGGTTGACCTGGTGGAAGATCAGCCCCTGGGCATTGGTCACGTCCCCGCTGGCCTGGATGGTGAAGCCCTCGTCCCGCGCCAGAATGGCCGCGGCGAACCGGCAGGGCGTCTCGGCCCGGCCGGTGATGCGCAAGATGACGATCTCCAGCGCCGGGTCCGCGATGTCCATATAAATATAGTGAACCTCGTCGGCCGGCCCGCCGGTGAAGACGCGCATCAGGTAGCCGTCGTCGAAGCTGATCGTGCCGATCGTCACCGGCTGGGGCGTGTCCAGATTATCAATTTGAATAACCCCTTGGGGCACCGCCGGCCCGCCGAAGCCCGGCCCGATGGCCCCGCTCAGCTCATCGCCTTCCTCATCCGCCTCGCAGGCTCCCGCCAGCAGCGCCAGCAGAGCCAGGGCGCAGAGTGGCCACCACCAGCCGCGCCGGCGCTGTTTTGCTCTGGAAAGGGGGAGCCGTTTCATGGAATCTCCACGACTTCAGCCATGATTAAAACGCCTGGCCGATGGTGAGATGGGTCTGGGGCCCCTCTTCGCTGAAGGCCACGTCCAGCCGCAGCACGATGGCCCGCAGCAGCGCCCGCACCCCAAAGCCGAAGGACTGGCGCAGGTCCTCATAAAGCGTGCTGTTCTGGCTGGAGGCCACCTGCCCCACCTCGTAAAACACCGCCAGTTGCAAATCCTCCACCACGCCCCGGGCCAGGAAGAAGTCCAGGTTGATTCCCAGGGGAATGTTGAAGCGCAGGTCCAGGCCATGGAAGACCGCGAAGCGGTCCCGCCAGCGGTTGAGCGGATAGCCCCGCAGGGGCGGGCTGCCCCCGCCGAAAATGCCGCCCACTGAATCCGCGCTGCCGCCGCGGGTCTCGAAATACTGGTTGTTCCAGGCCAGATTGAGCTGCTCGGCAAGGGGAAAATAAAACGTCAGGCCGTAGGCCCGCGAGCGCGTGTCCCGGTCGTCGAAGGCGGAGCGGTTTTGCGAGTTCTTGCCCAGGGGCGTCGAGTTCGGCGCACTGACGTCGGCCCTGAAATCGAAGCGCAGGCCTTCGCGCGGGTCCACCACGTCGTCGGTGAAATCCAGGGCCAGCCCCATGGAGGCGGCGTGCTGGCGGAACGGAATTTCGTTGCCGCTTGCGTCGAAATCGAACCCGTCGAAGAAGACCAGGGAATAGTCCAGGACGATACGGCGCTCGAGGAAGCGCAGGGTGGGGCGGATCAGGGTGAACCTGAATTCCCCGGAGATGGGAATGGTGAAATTGGGGGAGTCGCGCCCCGGCACGAACACCCTGAATTCCCCCAGCACGATGTCGGCGTACTGGAAATCCAGCGAAAGGCCCGGAATGCCGGTGGGAATCTCCCGGAAGGCGACGGCCTTGACGCTGATGTCCGAGCCGTCAATGGACTCCGCCACGGTGGCCCCGATGTCTATCCCTGAGTCCCCCACGTTGCTGGCCGAGCCGATCAGCCCCACGAACGTCCCCACGCCGGGCAGGGAGGCCACCGCGGGGATGAGCAGGTACTCGTTGGGGGGCCGGTCGTCGAACTGCCGCCGCCGCTCCGGCGGGAAGGCCAGGGCCGCCCCGGCCGCGAGGTGGATGACCGCCAGCAGGGTCAGAACGCGGAT
>CBDUSX010000318.1:0-3718 GCA_965369935.1 uncultured bacterium | reverse complement strand
CCCGCACCGCATTGGCGTTGGCTCCACCGGCATGATATCATTGCGCAATTTGGGAACGCGGCGCACCGTTCGCTGGTTATGATCACTTTGACAAGCCGCGCCGGGACTCCGCATTTGGACAGACCGCCATGCTCGCTTCCCTGATCCGCCAGGATTCCTCCTTCGCCCTGGCCACCGACCTGTACGAACTCACCATGGCCCAGGGCTATTGGAAGAGCGGCATGGCCGAGCGGGAAGCGGTCTTCCATATGTTCTTCCGCAGCAATCCCTTCGGCGGCGGATTCGTGGTGATGGCCGGGCTGGACACCCTGATCGAGCAACTCAGGGATTTTCGCTTCTCCTCCGGAGACCTGGACTATCTGGCCACCCTGCCGGACAGGGCCGGAGGCCGGCTCTTCGGTGAGGAATTTCTGCGCTATCTGGAAGCCCTGCGCCTGGCCTGCGACCTGGACGCCGTGCCGGAAGGCACGGTGGTTTTCCCCAACGAGCCCCTCTTGCGGGTGCAGGGCCCGATCCTGCAGGCGCAACTGCTGGAAAGCCTGATTTTGAACGTCCTCAACTTTCAGAGCCTGATCGCCACCAAGGCGGCACGGGTCTGCCTGGCGGCCCAGGGGGATCCGGTGATCGATTTCGGGCTGCGCCGGGCCCAGGGGCTGGACGGCGCGCTCTCCGCCAGCCGGGCCGCCTACGTGGGGGGCTGCGCGGGCACCTCCAACGTGCTGGCGGGCAAGCTGGCCGGCATCCCGGTGTACGGCACCCACGCCCACAGCTGGGTGATGGCCTTCGACAGCGAGCTGGAAGCCTTTCAGGCCTTCGCCGCGGCCATGCCGGACAACTGCGTGTTCCTGGTGGACACCTACGGCACCATGAGCGGCCTGCGCAATGCGGTGGCCATGGGGGTGGAGTTGCGCAAACAGGGCCACAACATCACCGGCGTGCGGCTGGACTCGGGCGATCTGGCCTATTTCAGCAAGCAGGCCCGGCGCATGCTGGATGAGGCGGGGCTCTCCGACGCCCTGGTGATGGGCAGCAACGAGCTGGATGAATACGTCATCCGCAGCCTGAAAGGCCAGGGCGCGGAGATCAACGCGTGGGGCGTGGGCACCAAGCTCGTCACCGCCCATGACGAGCCTGCCCTCTCCGGGGTGTACAAGCTGACCGCCCTCCGCAAGGAAGCGCAGGGAGCATGGGAGTACAAGCTCAAGCTGTCCGAGCAGAAGTTCAAGATCAGCATCCCCGGCATCCTGCAGGGCTACCGCTTCTATGACGGCGACGGGAAGATGAACGCGGACGCCATCCTGGACGCCAATGAAGACCCCGCGCGGGTGGAGGCCATCATTGACCCCAACGACAACACCCACCGCAAGCATTTCCGGGCCACGACGAAATTCGAGCCCCTGTTGCAACCGGTGTTCGTGAAGGGCAAGCTGGTCTACGAGGCGCCGGCGCTGGAGCAAATCCGCGAGCGCAGCCGGGCGCAACTGGAGATGCTGGACGACAGCCACAAGCGCTTCGAAAACCCCCACATCTACCCGGTGGGGCTGACCCCGCACCTGAACCGGTTCCGGGACGAAATGATCACCCGCGAACGGGACCGCCTGAACACCGGGGGCTAGGCCGATGCGATATCTGAAAGTAGCCGGCGCCGCGCTCAACCAAGTGCCCCTGGACTGGCAGGGCAACCGGGCGCGCATCGTGGAGGCCATCCGCATGGCCCGCCGCGAGCAGGTGCAGGTGCTCTGCCTGCCCGAGCTGTGCATCTCCGGCTATGGCTGCGAGGACGCGTTCCACGGGGAATCGGTGGCCGAGCAGTCCCTGGAATCCCTGCGCCGGATTCTGCCCGAAACCGGCGGGCTGGCCGTGGCCGTGGGCCTGCCCCTGATCCACGACCGGCTGCTGTTCAACACCGCGGCCATGCTGGTGGACGGCAAGCTGGCCGGGCTGGCCGCCAAGAAAGTGCTGGCCGGCTCCGGGGTCTATTACGAGCCGCGCTGGTTTTCGCCCTGGCCCGCCGGGGTGGCGGCCACCCACCGCATGGACGGGGAATCGGCTCCCATCGGCGACCTGCTGTTCGACCTGGAGGGCGTGCGCATCCGCTTTGAAATCTGCGAGGACGCCTGGGGCCGCGGCCAGGGCGGTCTGGCGGGGGGCATGCCGGGGGGAGGCGGGGCGGACATCTACCTCAATCCCAGCGCCAGCCACTTTGCCCTGGAAAAGTACGCCACGGTGAAGGGGATCGTGCTGGAAAGCTCCCGCCTCAGCCATGGGGTGTATCTCTACGCCAACCACCTGGGCAACGAGGCCGGGCGGCTGATCTTCGACGGCACGGTGATGGTCGCCTCCGACGGCAGGCTGATCGCGGAAAACCGGCGCTTCTCCTTCCGCGAGGTCAACCTGGTCAGCGCCATCGTGGACCTGCGCGCCAACCGCCTGGAGCGGCGGCGCCTCAACTACCCCGCCGCGCCGGGGAAAGAGCCGCCGGGGCGGGTGGACGTGCCCTTCCGCCTCAGGGAGCCGCAGGCCGAGGCGTTGCGGGCCTTCCAGGCCATGCCGCGCCCCGCGCCCTCCGCGGAGCAGGGGGAAGCGCCTCCCGCAATGGAGCTTTCCCGCAACGAGGAGTTCGCCTATGCGGTCAGCCTGGGACTGTGGGACTACCTGCGCAAGAGCCACAGCCGGGGCTTCGCGGTCTCCCTGAGCGGCGGGGTGGACTCGGCCAGCGTGGCCGTGCTGGCCTGGCTGATGGTGCGCACGGCCTTAAGCGAGCTGGGCTTCGAGGGTCTGCGCAAGGCCCTGGCGCACATTCCGGACCTTCCCCAGCCGGCCGGCGGCGGGGACGCGGACGCGAGCAGCGCGCTGGTGGAAAAGCTGCTGCTGACGGTCTATCAGGGCACGGAAAACTCTTCCGCCGTGACGCGCGAAGCGGCCCGCGGGCTGGCCGGACAACTGGGTTCGCGCCACATGGAGCTGGAGGTGGGCCCCCTGGTGGCCGCCTACGAGGAGCTGGCCGCCCAGGCCCTGGGCCGCGAGCTGAGCTGGGAGGAGGACGACATCGCCCGCCAGAACATCCAGGCCCGCGTGCGCTCGCCGGGCATCTGGCTGCTGGCCAACCTGGAGGGGCTGCTGCTGCTGAGCACCAGCAACCGCTCCGAAATCGGGGTGGGCTATGCCACCATGGACGGCGACACCTCCGGCGGGCTGGCGCCCATTGCCGGCGCCAACAAGACCTTCCTGCGCGGATGGCTGAGCTGGATGGAGACCGAAGGGCCGCCGGGGCTGGGCCCGCTGCCCGCCCTGGCCGCCGTGAACGCCCAGGCCCCCACCGCGGAGCTCCGCCCCCTGGAGCGCAGCCAGACGGACGAGGACGACCTGATGCCCTACCCGGTGCTGGACGCCATCGAGCAGGCGGCCATCCGTGACCGCATGACGCCCGTCGAGGTGTGGCGCACCCTGCTGGCCGCGCCCCTGCCCGGCTTCAGCCTGAGCGAGAGCGAAGCGGCCGCCCACGTCTCGCGCTTCTTCCGCCTGTGGAGCAGCACCCAGTGGAAGCGGGAGCGGCTGGCGCCGTCCTTCCACCTGGACGACGAGAACCTCGACCCCCGCACCTGGTGCCGCTTCCCCATCCTGTCCAGCGGCTATGAGACCGAACTGGAAGAGCTGCAACGCGCCCTGGACGCCTTGTAACCGGCGGCAAAATCCACTAGGTAGATAGTCTGAGAGT
>CBDUSX010000317.1:0-3742 GCA_965369935.1 uncultured bacterium | reverse complement strand
CGCTATGGCGCGGGTTGCTGTAGGGTGGGTGGGCCTCGGGCCATTGGCGGTGGCGGTGGCGGCCGCGGGCATGCCGCGCAAGCAAGTGATCGAGCGATTATCCAACAAGAAACGATCCGGAAACGGGTGTGGAAAGGATGGGGCAGGTGTTAGCGGGGAAAAGAGCGGCAGGTAACATCAACACGCCCACGGGCGGCCGCGCCATCCTGTGGCTGCTGCTGTTGGGCGCGGCGGCGGTGCTGGCCGCCGGCTGCGCGGCAAGCGTCACCTACGGCGAAGCGCCCATGAATGGCGATGATGGGAAACAAGGCGGCGAACTCCAGCGCGTGCGGGACGAAAATTTCAAGCTGAGCAATCCCAGCAGGAACGCCGCCAGCGCCACCGGCGTAGGCTGTGGGGGAACGAAGGCGGAAGCGCTGGGCGAGGCCCGCAGGACGGCGCTGTTCAACCTGCGTGGCGTAACGGGCAACGCGAATTACCGCGTCCGTTATGCGTTGCTGCGCGAACTCCCCCGCCCCGGCACCATCTGTGTGGAGGTGGAAGCCCGCGCGCTCGGATCTTCCTAGGGGACATATGCCAGAGGGCATATGCGCCCGGCTCGTCCCACCCGGCTCTGCCCACCCGGCTCTACCCATCCGGAGATGGCCACCGCCCCGCGGCTATGCGGCCCCGCGGCAATGCGGCATGAGGAATTGACGCGGCTTCGCTCCCCTGGATATACATACTCCGAGATACCTGCTCCCCGGACACCCACTCGCTGCTATGTCTCCTTGATATGTCCCTGGCCAGGAAGCCAACCAATATGCGAAAAACCATTTTGAAACTTCGCCTGCTCGGCCTGAAAAGGCTGCTGGCCCGGCACAGGGCAGCCGGCTATTACCCTGCCAAGCCACGCCTGCGGTGGTTGTTCAGGCTGATCGAGCACCACGGACACGCCGCCGCGCTGGGATTCAGGTTCGTGCTGACCGTGATCGTGGTGGGCCATCTGGCCCTGGCCGCGCTGCTGCCCGGCGGAAGCAACGGACTGCTCGGCCTGCAGGCAACCTCCGGACTGGAATATTTGTCCCTGTTTCCGGCCGAGGGCACGATGGGCTTTTACAAGACGAACGGCAAGGACGGATTCGTCGTGTACCGAATCTTTACCGAGCAGGGCACGGTGGTGGAGGGCGCCTTTCCGGACATGCAGGTGACGCCGCGGCTGCGCTACGACCGCTGGGCCATGCTGGGCCATCATCTAAGCACGGACAATCCACGCTTCCATTACGTGTTCATGAATTATCTGGTGGAGCGCCTGCCCGGCGCACCCCTGAAGCTGGAGATGCTCTCGGCCAAATGGGCCTGGCGGAATTACGACGGCGCTCCGGCGCTGGATGGCGGGGAAAACGGCGGCAAGCTGGTGCTGCGTAAGCTGGGCTCCTACGACGGGGTGCGCAAGAACTGGGAGCCAGCCCGCGGCAAGGAGCGGCGATGAACCCCGACAAGGGAGCGCTGGAGCGGATCGGGGCGGCCTGGCTGGATTTCTGGTTTCACCCCGCGCCGCTGTACAACATGGCGCTGATGCGCGCCGGGACGGGGCTCGTGCTGGTTTACGTGCTGCTGGTGCGTTCCTACGATCTGGAGGCGCAGCTGTCGGTACAGTTGTTGGGAGACCCCCGGGCCGTGGGCGGGTTCGACATGCTGGCCTGGCCGTTTTCCATATTTAATTGGCATGACAGCAGCGGTTGGCTGTGGACGGTGCATATCGCGGCCATCACCGCCGCGGCGGCTTTTATGCTGGGCATCTTTCCCACCCTTTCCGGCCTGCTGACGCTGGTGTTCCTGCTTTCCTACGCCCACCGCAACCCGGCGGTGCTGCTGGGGCTGGACAACCTGCTGCTGATGGCCTTGGCCTATCTGGTGCTGATGCCCTGCGGCATGAAGCTCAGCATTCCGGGGGGACAGGTCTGGCCGCGGCCCGTCCCTCCACGGCCGTCCTATCCCCGCTCCGACGAGCAGGAGCCCGTGCCGTGGAGCGGGCTGCCTTACCGGGCGCTGCAAATTCACCTGTGCCTGTTCTATTTTCAAGCCGGGCTGGGCAAGCTCAACGCGGCCTGGCTGGACGGCCTGGCCCTGTGGCATCCGCACCTGGTGGCAAAAGGCGCGCCGTTCAGCCTGGAGACGCTGCAGGATTCGCCCTACCTGCTGGGCCTGGTTCCCATCGGTCTGGCGCTGTTCGAGCTGTTTTACGGCGTATTGATCTGGCTGCCGCGGCTGCGCTACCCCGCCCTGGCCCTGGCGGTTGCGGTGCACCTGACGGTCGGGATACTGTGGGACAAGCTGCCGTACAATCTGCTCATGATCGCGCTCAACGTCGCTTTTCTGGCGCCGGCGCACCTTGATGCAGGGCTGGACAAAGCGGGAAAATTGCTGGCCCTGGCTTGGCAAAGCGCCTATCCACGTTCGGAGGAATCCGGCTAAGCGGGCCATGCCATCCGCCGCTCGTTCCTGCACCGGTTATATTTTATATTTTTATCTCCTGTGAAAATCCTATGAAACCTCGCGAATTCTCTGCATTCGTTCTGCTCACCGCCGTGTTCGTGGCCGCGCTGGTCATCGCAAACGTGCTGGCCGGCAAGATTATTTCCGTTTGGGGTGTGTTCGTGCCCGCGGGGGTGCTGGCCTATTCCATTACCTTCGCCATCACCGACACCATGGCGGAAATCTGGGGCCGGGCCCGTGCGCAGACCCTGGTCAATGCGGGGTTCGTGGTGCTGCTGCTGGTGTGGGGCCTGGTGGCCCTGGCCATCCAACTGCCCCCCGCCCCGTTCTGGGAACAGCAGGAGGCCTTCACCGCGGTGCTGGGCGCCACCAACCGGATCATCCTGGCCAGCCTGATCGCCTACGCTGTCAGCCAAAGCCTCGACGTGTGGATATTTCACCGCGTCAAGCTGCTTTTGCACTCCCGCCATCTGTGGTTGAGAAACAACCTATCCACCCTGATCTCCCAGACCCTGGACACCTGCCTGTTCATCCTGATCGCTTTCTACGGACAGTTTCCGGTGCTGCCGCTGATTGCCGGGCAGTTGACGGTGAAGTACGCCATCGCCGTGCTGGACACGCCCCTGGTTTACGGCCTGGTCTACTTTGTGCGGCTGCGGATCGTGGAGGCCGCCTCTCCTTCCCGGGCGGCATGAGCTTTGCGCCCCCGCCACACAGGAGCCAACCGATGAAGATCGAGGACGTTCAGGCCCTTCACCTGTCCATTCCCCACCAGAAGTCCGGCCCCGAGGTGCCGTTCGTGTGGGGCAGGCTGCACCAGGTTATCGTGGAGGTACGCACGGAGGACGGACTAAAGGGCTATGGAGAGGCTTTCGGATACGGCATGCCCCAGGCCGTCACCGCCGCGGTGAACCATACGCTGAAGCCGCTGCTCGTCGGGGAGGACGCCACGGCCATCACCAGCCTGATCGGCGCGCTGTTTCAGAAGACCCACATCTGGGGCCGCTACGGCCTGACCACCTTTGCCATCAGCGGCGTGGAAATCGCCCTGTGGGACCTGGCCGGCAAGCGGGCAGGCAAGCCCCTGTACGAGCTGTTGGGAGGCGCGGGCAGCCGGGAGGTGAAGGCCTACGGCAGCCTGGTGCGCTACCCGGAAGAAGACCCCCGCATCGCGGAGCACGCGCGGCAGGCCCACGAGGAGGGCTACGGGATGATCAAGCTTCACCAAAGCGAGGTGGAAAGCGTGGTGATGGCCCGCGAGGCC
>CBDUSX010000316.1:0-3770 GCA_965369935.1 uncultured bacterium | reverse complement strand
GCGCCGCTGCGGCGCAGGGAGACGATCTCGGCCAGGATGCTCAAGGCGATTTCCTCCGCCTCCACGGCATGAATGTCCAGGCCGGCCGGCACCTTGACCCGCTCGAGCTGTTTGCCCTTGAAGCCCCGCTCCTTGAGGAATTTCTGGATGGCCCCCCACTTGGTGCGGCTGGCCACGAAGGCGGTGTAGGGCGTTTCCACGGCCAGGGCGGCTTCCAGGGCGTCCTCGTCGTACTCCCCCTGGCTGGAGATGATGACGAACGCCTGCCCGGGCGCTTCCAGCCCTCTCACGTCCAGGGAATCCACCACCCTGTCGGCTTCGGGAAAATCCGCCCTTTGCGCCCCGGGGGCATGGACGGCCACGGCATAGCCCAGCCCCTTGCCCAGCCGCGCCAGGGCCTGGGCCACCGGCGAGCGGCCCATGATGACCAGCTGCACCGGGGGCAGTACGGGTTCGATGAAAATGTCCAAGGTGCCTCCGCTGTGACAGGCCATTTCAAAATTAATCATGCCGTGCACCTCCACCAGCCCTTCGTCCGGGCTGATGCGGATCAGGCGCGGCTTGCCCTCCCTCAAGGCGGCGCGGGCCTGCTCGATCACGATGGGCTGGGCGCAGCCCCCGCCGATCCAACCCACGATGTCGCCGGCTTGGGTGACGACGGCCTTGGCGCCGGGCTTGGCGGAGGTGGGTGGATCGCAGCGCACCACCACGGCCGTGACGAAGGGCTCCGCCCGCTCCCGCAGTTCACGCGATTTTTCCAGGTACCGTTCCATGGTTTCCGCCGTTTATCGTTCCCTCCATTTTCCTCGGGCCCGGCCGTTCCCGCCAGGGCGGATGGCCGCCGGCGCACCGTTTTTTCCAACCGTATCAAGCGCCTATCTTCCCACCAGATGACGTTCTATGTCCAACAAACTATCCAGGTTGTGGGCCGGGGCGAACACGTCCAGCCAGGGCAGGGCGGCCGCCATGCCACGGGTGAGGGGCTCGTAGCCCTCCATGCCCAGCAGCGGATTGAGCCAGATGATCCGGCTCACCCTGCGCCTGAGGTTCTTCAGTTGCTGCTCCAGCAGCGCCGTCTCCCCCACGTCCCAGCCGTCGCTGACCACGATCAGGTACGGACGGCCGCGCAGGGCGGTGTCCCCGTGCCGCGCCTCCAGAAGCCGCAGGCTCTCCCCGATCTGCGTGCCGCCCCCCCAGCCCAGGCTCATGCGGGACAGGGTTTCCAGGGCGGCGGGGAGATTGCGGGTGCGCAGCACATCCGTCACGTCCACCAGCTCCGTGGAGAACAGGAAGGAGCCTACCCGCCGGAAGTGGCGTTGCAGGGCATAGACGAAGCGCAGAAAGAAAAAACTGTACTGATTCATGGAGCCGCTCACGTCCAGCAACACCACCAGCCCCGGCTTGCGGCGCTTGCGCCCGGCCCGCACCAGTTCCAGGGGCTCCCCTCCGCGGGAGATGCTGCGGCGCAGGGTGCGGCGCAGGTCAATCGCCCCTGGCAGTTCCCGCCCCCGCAGACGCCGGGCCAGACGCAGGCCCATGCGCCGCCACAGCCGCATGGCCAGGCGCTCCAGGTTTCGCAGGTCCTCGGCGGACAGGCGCGAGAGGTCCGTGTAGCGCAGGGCCTCCGCCGCGCTGGCGCCCGTGACGGCGGTGCCCTCTTCCTCCGCGGGCAGGGCGGTTTCCTTGTAGCCGGCCACCTGCCATGCGGCTTCCTCTCCGCCCGCGTCCGCCGCCTCGGCCTCGCGCCGCGGCGGATCGGTCTGCTGTGCCCCGGCCTCCGTTCCCCAGAACTCGTCGAAAAGCCCGTCGAACATGCGCCACTGGGCCTCGCCGGCCGCCAACAAATTGCGCAGGCCCGAGCGGAAGGCGGGGTAGTCCGGGGCCATGAACCGTTCGGCGATGCGGCAGGCGTCCATGGTCTCCCCCACCCCGATCCTGAAGCCGCGGGCGCGCAGCATCCGGCAAAACTCCCCTAGCCGTTTCGTGAGCAGGGTGGAGACTTGCTGTTCCTGTGCCGGGGTCATGGCACTCTCCCGAGGGGTCGGTTCCGAATATGCAAGGGGCGCTGGCAATTCCACCCCCACCCCAGCCCTCCCCCGTAAAGGGGGAGGGAGTATAAAGCGTGCGCGGTCAACCGTGTCGAGACGTGGCGCCCTCCGGCTCCCTTTTTTGCTGCCGGAGGCGGCCAAAGGCCGGCTCCGGCCAGGAACGGGTGCAGGGGCCCTGGCCCCTGCTGGGGGTTGTCAGGGGGCAAAGCCCCCTGATCCAGGCGCACGGCCGTGCGCCCCTACAACGACCGGGCTAGCCGCCGGGCAGGTTGGCCAGAATGCCCTCCACGTCGGCGCGCAGCACCCGGAAGTCCTCGGTGGATTTGAGGAAGCAGCCCATGGTGGCCTCGAGCACTTCGGCGTCCAGCCGGCTCTTGCCCAGGGCCAGCAGGGCCATGGCCCAGTCCAGGGTTTCGGCCACTCCGGGCGGCTTGTCCAGGGTCAGCCCCCGCAGGTGCTGCATGACGCCCACCACCTGCCGGGCCAGGCCATCGGCGATTTCCGGCACTTTGGTGCGGACGATTTCCAGCTCTTTCTCCGCGTCCGGGTAGTCTATCCAGTGGTACAGGCAGCGCCGCTTGAGAGCGTCGGAAAGCTCCCGGCTGCGGTTGGAGGTGAGCAGGACGTGGGGCGGGCGGGAGGCGCGAATGGTGCCCAGCTCCGGGACGGTGACCTGAAACTCGGAGAGCAGTTCCAGCAGGAAGGCCTCGAACTCCTCGTCGGCGCGGTCCACCTCGTCAATCAGCAGCACCGCCGGCCGCTCCCGCTCCGAGATGGCGCGCAGCAGGGGCCGTTCCAGCAGGAATTCCCTGCCGAAGATGTGGCGCTCCTTTTCTTCCAGGGACTGGTTATCGCCCTCCTGCAGTTTGATGGCCAGCAACTGCTTCTGGTAGTTCCACTCGTACAGAGCCGCGTTGGAATCCAGCCCCTCGTAGCATTGCAGGCGGATCAACTCGGTATCGAGGGCCAGGGCCAGCACCTTGGCCGTCTCAGTCTTGCCCACCCCGGCGTGACCCTCCAGCAGCAGCGGGCGCGGCAGGCGGGCCAGCAGGTACAGGGCGGTCAGCAGCGGCTTGTCCGGAATATACCCCTGCTCCCTGAAGCCCTGCTCCAGCGCCTCTGTGCTTTCGAACGCGCTCATGGGTTTTAGGTTATTCCTCGTCCTTGCCGAACAAGCGCCCGACGGCGCCCTTGACCACCGCGCCGGCCAGTCCGGTCACGCTGACCGCGTCCGCTTCCACGGGAGCGGCTTCCCGCCCTTCAGTTTCAGCCTGCAGGCGCTCGGCGAAGGTTTCGGTGAACTGGCGGAACATGCTCTTGGAAACGTCCTGGATCATGCGCGAGCCGAAGGTGGCCAGCTTGCCGTTGATGGTGAGGTCGGAGGTGGAGGTCATCTCCGTGCCGCCGCCGGGCAGGACCTTGAGCTTGCCCGTAATCACCATGGAGGCGCTGCCGGTGCCTCGGGCGTCCTTGCCCTTGCCCACCATGCGGATTTCATGGGCCGCCGCGTCCAGGTGCTCGATCACCACGTCCCCCTTGAACTGGGTGGTGAAGGGGCCGAGCTTCAGCTTTACCGCGCCCTTGTATTCCGTCTCGCTCACCATCTCCAGGATTTCCGCGCCGGGCAGGCAGGTGGCCACCTTGCGGGGATCGCTGAGAAATGCCCACACGCGCTCGATGGGCTGCTCCACGCTGAACGTGTTTTCCAGTTTGACTTGCATA
>CBDUSX010000315.1:0-3774 GCA_965369935.1 uncultured bacterium | reverse complement strand
CCGGGGCGGCTTTCTGGGGCGGCGGGCTCTCGTCCGCGACGATCTGGCGCAGGGCCTCGATGGGTGCGCGCACCATGTCCACCGCCTGCTCGAGATTCTCCTTGAGCTGGTGATAAAAGCCGTAATCCGGGGATTGCGGAATCGCCCCCGCCCGCATTTCCTCGGGCAGGGTTTCGTTGACCTGGCTGGCCATGTCGTTGAGGGCATAGGAGGACATGCCGTTCAACAGGCCCTGCTCCTGGGCGGGATCCTCGGAAATCCACTCCAGCAGGGATTTTCCCTGCACCATGTATTTCTTGTAGATCATGTACTTGCGCGGATCGTTGCGCAGGGGCCCGGTCAGCCAGTGCACCAGGAACTCGTGCTTGAGCACCTGAAAGTGCAGGAAGTTGTAGTGGAATACCTTCTCCCCGTCCTTGAGCTTGGTCTTGAGGCCATGCTTGAAATAGATCAGGAAAAAGAACTTGCGATAGTCGTATCTTTCCAGCACGTGGGGAAAGGTGTACAGCAGCTCCGTTTCGCGCCGCTCCAGCAGGGCCCGGCTCTTCAGGTAGGCGGGAGACAGCTTGGGCAGGAGATCCCTGCGGTGTTCCAGCGGCAGGCACTGGTTGAACAGCAGGCCCAGCACCAGCCGGATGGAGCCCAGAATCTCGGTGATCTGCGCTTCGCTGAAGATGGAGGCGAAGGTGCGCTCGGGGTCCTGCCGCGCGGCTTTCAGGGTTTCCACCACCTCCAGGGTCTTCTTGACGCGGTAGAGATCGTAGAGCACGTACACGTCGCGCTCGAAAGAGCCGCGCTCCTCGTAGACCAGGTCTTCCGGCCCGTCTTCGGCGAGTTGGAAGAAGTGGAGCATGAAGTCGCGCAGCCCGCCCCGGGAGTCGAAGGGCACCATCAGGTTGAGGAACAGCCCCAGGTGCGAACTCTTCTCCTTGGCCAGGCCGTCGAGCAGGGGCGCGAGAAAGACGCGCAGCATGCGCCGGATTTCCATCGCCTCCCGCCCCGCGGGCGATTCCTCCCCGCCCGGCACGCTCTTGGCCCGGGCGGCCCAGTATTCGTCCCATTTGCGGATGTCGGCGCGCATCCCGGCGAGAGTGCTGGCCGGGTCGCCCAGGGCGGCCACCTGAACCAGGGAATCCTGGCTTTGCTGCGGGGGTCGGACGACTTCTCTCATGCCTGCGGCTCGCGGGGAGTGCGCCCAGGACTCCGCAAAGCGCCGGATCGGCCTGTGCGGAAATTTCCAGGGGCAATTAAGAAATAAATCACTTCGCCCCACTCATTTCAACGTAATTTTGCGACGCCCGGCCGTGGTGGGCAGCGTGAGCGGCGCCGGGGGCGGTCTTACCGGCTATTGTCCTGTGCAACGTTTAAGGCGATAGTAGGGCCATTGACCGCCTCCGCGCGGCTGTTGGCTATTAACTTCATTGGGGAGGAGCCATGCGTTCAACGGAATGCCGGCTGGCACGGCTGGAAAAGCAGGTGCGGCTCTATCGCGCGCTCACGGTGCTGCTGCTCGCCGGGGTCACCGCGCTGCTCGGTTTCGGGGCCGCGCCCCCGGTGCCGGAGGTGCTCAAGGCCAGGGGCTTCGAGATGGTGGATGCCGCGGGGAAACCCCTGGCGGCCCTGCGGCCCACTTCCTCGGGCGGGGCGCTGGGCATCTTCAACGCCCGTGGCGAGTTGGCCGCGGTGCTTACCGCCGACGCCACCGGTGGCGGGCTGCTCAACCTGGGTTCCGGAGCAGGCCTCAACGGCGTGCTGCTGCTGGGCCGCAATGCGGACGAGACCGGCGGCGCGGTGACCGTGTACAACCGCAACGAGCAGGAGGTGGTGACCCTGCGGCCCGATTTGCAAGGCCACGGCGTGGTGGGCGCCTGGGACGGGAAGGGCGCC
The DNA here is from genome assembly GCA_965369935.1 of uncultured bacterium. Taxonomy (GTDB): domain Bacteria; phylum SAR324; class SAR324; order SAR324; family JACQKK01; genus JAPUIH01. The sequence continues at coordinate 1,887 of CBDUSX010000315.1, read as the reverse complement.
GGACGCAGGCTGCAGCCGCCGCTACGCAACGCGCAGTAGCGGTTTTCGATTGCGGGCGTGCAACCCGCGAGCCATGGACGCCAAGGGGGATGCAATGGGCTCTGTTGATCGTAGGCTGGAGGCGGGATTCGGGTTAAGACTCCGCCGCGCGGCCCTGTGCGTATTGGCCTCGATCCTGACCCTGGCGGCCTGGCCTGGGGCGGGAGGGGCGGAATCGGACGCCCGGTACAGCGAAATCTCGGCCGGCTCGGAATTCACCTGCGGCCTGCTCTCCGGCGGCCGGGTGCGCTGCTGGGGTGACGACACCTTCGGGCAGCTCGGCTACGGGAATTCCAACCGCACCAGCCCCCTGCAGACCCCTCCCGCCAGGGCGGTGGTGGACGTGGGCGGCAAGGCGGTGCGGATCACCGCCGGCGAGGACCACGCCTGCGTCCTGCTTGTCACGGGCGCGGTACGCTGCTGGGGCGATGCCACCTTCGGGCAGCCGGGTTATGGCAACACCACGCGCCTGGGGGACGACGAGACGCCCGCCACCGCGGGAGACGTGGAGGTGGGAGGAAAGGTGGCGCAGCTTTCCGCGGGCCGGTTTCACACCTGCGCGGTGCTGGTCTCGGGCGCGGTACGCTGTTGGGGCGACGGCCATTACGGACAGCTTGGATACGGCAACACCGCGCGCATCGGTGACGACGAGCTGCCGGCCTCCGCGGGGGACGTGCCCCTGGGCGGACGCGCCCGGCAGGTCGCCGCGGGGGGCGCCCACACCTGTGCGCTGCTGATCTCCGGCGCCGTGCGCTGCTGGGGGCGGGGCGCCTCGGGGCAGCTCGGCTATGCCCACACCCGCAACATCGGCGACGGCGAGGCGCCTGCTTCGGCCGGGGAGGTCAGGTTGGGCGGCAGGGCGGTGCTACTGGCCGCCGGATCTCGCCACACCTGCGCCCTGCTGGACACGGGCGGGGTGCGATGCTGGGGCGACGGTTTTTACGGGCAACTGGGCTACGGCAATTCGGACAGCATCGGGGACGATGAGCATCCCTACACCGCAGGAGACGTGCGGCTGGGCGGGAAAGCCACCACTATCGCCTCCGGCAAATCCCACGTCTGCGCCCTGCTGGAAGGGGGCGTGCTGCGCTGCTGGGGCAGCGGTTTCTTCGGGCAGCTCGGCTATGGCCACCCGCGCAGCGTGGGCGACAACGAGCATCCGGCGGAACTGGGCGCGGTGGTGCTGAAGGAGCCCCTGGTGCGGCTGGCGGCTGGCGGGGCCCACACCTGCGGGCTGCTGCGCTCCGGGCGCCTGCGCTGCTGGGGGCTGCTGTGGGCCGGCTGGCCCCAGGCCGGCAGCGTTCATATTCCCGGGGACAATGAGGCGCTGGCCTCCGCGGGCGCTTCGAACATCCCCGTGCGGGAGCATTTCCCCACCGCATCGCAACTGATTTTTTACTCTCCCAGAAGCCTTTAGGGGAGGTCCTCATACGGCCCTTCGCTTCGCCTGCCCGCCCCCCTCACTGAATATATCCGCACGCAGTGGCCATCACGGCTAAAGATTCCGCCCAATCCGCCGACTAAATGCAATAAGGACTTCCGCGCCACGGTGTCTGCGTATGCGGCCGGGCGGGCGTGTTCTCCCTAGAAAAGCAGGCGAGCAGATGAGGCAGGGATTTAACGGATACAAGTGGATATTGGCGTTGCTGGCGGGTTTGCTGCTGCCCCCGGCCGCCCTCCCGGAGGAGCAGCTGCCGGTGGAAATTCTGGTGGGGTTCGAGCGGAACAACCCCCCCCTCGCCGGGCCGCGGGGCGCCACCCTGCGCGGCGCTGAATCCCAATTAATCGAGTCACCCGTATTCAAGATCATTAGCCCAATCAAGCTGGGCTGCCTGAACAAGCTCGGCG
>CBDUSX010000314.1:0-3776 GCA_965369935.1 uncultured bacterium | reverse complement strand
TCGGCATGGCTGCCGGCCTCGGCGATGCGCCCGCCCTCCAGCACCAGGATGGTGTCCGCGTTGCGGATCGTGGACAGGCGGTGGGCGATGGCGATCACGGTCTTGTCCGCATACAGCCGGCCCACGGCCTGCTGGATCAGGCTTTCGGTGAGGGAGTCCACCGAGCTGGTGGCCTCGTCCAGCACGATCAGCTCGGTCTCCGCCGCCACGGCGCGGGCCAGGGCGATCAACTGCCCCTCCCCGGCGCTAAGGTTGGCGCCGCCCGGGGCCAGCTCAAAATCGTAGCCGCCCTCCAGTTTTTCCACGAAGGTGTGGGCGCTGACGTAGCGCGCGGCCTGCTCGATGCGCTCGGGGGAGATGGCCTCGCGCCCCAGGCCGATGTTGAAGCCCACCGAGCCCCTGAACAGGAACACGTTCTGGTGCACGACGGAGATCAGGGCGCTCAGCCGGCCGGCGGGGAAATTGCGCAGCTCTTCGCCGTTGATGCGGATCGAGCCCTCGTAGCCGCCGTAGGCGCGAGTGAGCAGGCGGATCACGGAGGACTTGCCCGCGCCGGTGGCGCCCACGATGGCCAGGGTTTGCCCGCGGGCCAGGGAGAAGGAAATCCCTTGCAGGATTTCCGGGCCGTCCTCCCGGTAGCGGAAGCGCACGTCACGGAATTCCAGGGACTCGAAGGCGCTCCGCCCTGCCGGAGAACCGCCCCCCGGCCCGGCGCCATCGGTGGGTTCCGAAGAAGAGGGGTGCCCTACCGGGTGGGCGGCTTCCAGCGGTGCGGCTTCGGGCGGATCGAGGGGCACCTGCACCAACTCGTTGATGTGGTCCAGCGCGGCCATGGCCCGCTGCAGCACGGCGATTTGCTGGGCGAATTCCCGGATGGGCACCAGCAGGCGCTGAATGTATTCCATGAACGCCACCAGCACGCCCAGGGTGAGCAGCCCGGAGAGCAGCTCGCCCGCGGAATACCAGAGCATCAGCGCCGTGGCCAGGGTGGTCACCCCTTCCACCAGGGCGAACAGCAGCGCGTCGTAAAAGTTGGAGGCGTTCTGGGCCTTGTAGTGGCGCTCATTGCGGGCCTTGAAGCTGCGCAGGGCCAGCTGCTCCGCCCCGTAAAGCTGCACGGTCTTGATGCCGCTCAGGCATTCCTGCAAGTAGCCCGTGGCGTCCGACAGGGCCTGCCGGGCCACGAAGAAGCTCCGGCGCACCCGCGCCTGAAAGAATGAGATCATTACCACCAGCACGGGGATGATCAGCAGCAGCAGCAGGGTCATCCGCCAGTTGAGGGCGAACATCATCCCCAGGAAGGCCAGGGTTTTCAGCCCATCCACGAACAGGGACAGGGCGCCGGAGGCCAGGGTTTCGGTGAGGGCCTCCATGTCGGAGGTGACCCGGGTCAGCACCGTGCCGATGGGATGGGTGTCGAAGTAGGAACGCGGCAGGCGCAGGGTGCGGCCGTAGACGATGCCCCGCAGGCGGGCGATCACCGCCTGTCCCGTGCGCTGCAGGATGGACACGTACACCGCGTCGGCCAGGTAGCCCGCCACCACGATCACCGCGGCCACGGCCCCCAGCTGCATCAGGGGCCCGTACACCTGCTCCAGGGCGCCCGTGCGGGCGGCGGGCACGATGTACTCGTCAATGGCCACCTTGGTCAGGTAGGGCACCAGCATGGCCATCACCGACGACACGGGCATCATCACCAGCACCACCGCCAGCTTGTACCGGTGGGCATAGGCCAGGGGCGCCACCAGTTGCAGCAGGGAGCCCCCCTTGTCCGGGGAGTGCTTTTGCAAGGCCAGATCGGTCATGGCCCCCCCGCCGCTTTGCGCGGCGTCCCGGTCTCGTCACGCGGGGGCGGCGCCTGCTCGGATTGCAGCAGGAAGGCCGTGCGGTAGGCGCCCTCCCGCGCGATCAGCTCATCGTGGGTGCCCGTATCCGCCACCCGCCCTGCTTCCAGCACCACGATGCGCTGCGCGCGCTGCAGCACCGAGGTGCGGTGGGAGACGATCAGCAGGGCGCGGGCATGGCGGAAGCCGTAAATCCGGCCGGTCAGTTGGCGTTCCGTCTCGTGATCCACCGCCGAGAGCACGTCGTCCAGGATCAGCAGCTCGCAGGGCCTGAGCAGGGAGCGGGCCAGGGCGATGCGCTGCTTCTGCCCTCCGGACAGGGTGATGCCCTTCTCGCCGACCGGGGTGTCCAGCCCCATGGGAAAGTGGGCCAGGTCCGTTGTCAGGGCCGCCGCCTCCGCCGCGGCTTCCACCTCTTCGGCGGCGGCTTCCGCATTGGCGAAGCGGATGTTCTCCCGGATCGAGTCGGAAAACAGGAACGGCTCCTGGCTCACGGTGACCACGGCGGCGCGCAGGCGCTGCTGGCTGATCGCCGTGATGTCGGTGCCGTCCAGGAACAGGGCGCCGGGAGGCGGGTCGAGGTAGCGGTTGATGGCGTTGACCAGGGTCGTCTTGCCGCTGCCGATGGGGCCGAACACCCCGACGATCTCCCCCGGGCGCACCCGGAAGCTCACGTCCCGCAGCACCTTGCGCCGCGGCTCGTCGGGATAGGCATAGCTCAGCCCTTCCACGCGCAGGCCCTCTTGCAGTTGCGCCGGCAGCGCCCGCTCCGCTTCCTCGTCAACGGGCGGGATGTCCGGGGTGGTGTTGAAGATCGCCTCCAGGCTGGTCAGGGCGGTGAAGCCCCTTTGCAGAATGAACATCATGAAGGTCATCCCCATCAGCGGCGGCACCAGCATGGTCAGATACAGCGAGTAGGCCATGAAGGCGCCGATGGACATTTCGGCGCGGATCACCATCACCCCGCCGATCACCACCAGCATCACCTTCAGCCCGTTGACGATGTGGTTCAGGATGGGCATGAAAAACGCCCGCATCACCGACATGCGCAAGGCGGTGCGCCGCACGTGATCGCTCAGCCCGTCGAACTTGTCCTGCGCCCAGCCCAGGGCGCGGTAGGTCTTCAGCACGTCAATGCCGTTATATGATTCCACGGTGAAGTCCGAGAGGTCCTGCAGCGCCTTCATCTGCTCCAGCTGAAATCCGCGCAGCATGCGGATCGCCAGTTGCAGCACCGCGAAGCTGGCCACCACGGGCAGGGCCACGTAGAGGGTCAGGCTCGGCGAAATCTGGTACATGTACACCGGCGCCAGGGAGAGCATGGAAAAGCTGTTGACCAGCATCATCAGCCCGAAGCCCATCATCATGCGCACACCGTTGATGTCGTTGTTGACGCGGGAGATGATGGCGCCGGTGGCGTTGTCCAGATAGAAGGCGCGTTGCAGGGTGGTCAGGTGGGCCAGCAGGCGGTTCTTGAGTTCGAACTCCACTTTTCGCCCCGGCAGGTAGAACAGCATGCGCGAGGCGGTGCGGGTCAGCATGATGGCGACCGCGAATCCCAGAATCCAGCCGATCTTACCGGCAAAGGCGCTCCCGGCGGGGTCGGGGTCGCTGTCCAGGATATCCACCGCTTGCTGAAGGTAGCGGGGAATGGCCAGGGTCATCCACAGGGTCAGCCCCACCATCAATCCGCCCGGCAGATAAAACGGGGCGTGGCGCCACAGCAGGGCCAGCAGAAAGCGGTAGCGGTTCATGGCCGGCGCTCCCCCGGATGGGCCACAGGCCTGATGCAGGAAAATGGCGGGGGCTGGGGGCGTATCAATGCGGGCTCGGCTGTCGTGCTATGGATCGCGGACTCTGCAGGCAGCGCGGGGTCTGGCGGCCTGGATTAAGGTTTCATTTTGACTCATTTACGGCGGGCGCACAACATGG
>CBDUSX010000313.1:0-3781 GCA_965369935.1 uncultured bacterium | reverse complement strand
CAAAATGTCCCCGGAAACCCAGGACCTGGAACTGTTCTTTCAGCGGATTCAGCACGCGCACAATCCGGAAGAACAGGTTCCGGAATTCGACGCCTTCTTCGAAAAGCTTTCCTCCCTCGACAATCAGATATTGACACCCGAAACCGGGGAGGCGGCCGCGGCGCAGCCCGTGCGGCCCGCGCAACCGGCGCAGCCGGCACAAATGAACGGGAACGGCTCCGCGCACAGGCAAGGCACCGGGAACGGCAGGCAAAAACCGGCCCGGCGGAAGCAGGGCATGCAGGTGTTGCGCAGCGACCACCTGGACAACATGAACGACAGGATCACCCGAACCAGGAAGATTCAAAACGGGATGCTCACCGCGCTCAAGCTCGGCGTGGCGGGGCTGCTGCTGTTCGGGGTGGGGTTGGCCTCCGGCTGGATGGCGCTTTCCCTGCCCAACCGGATTCAGGACGGACCCACCAGCGTGTTCGACATCCCCACGACGGTTGAAACCGTCAGCGATCCGGCCATGATGCAGGCCGAAACCGAATCCATGGCAGGCGGCGCCATTGTGCGCGACGATTCCCGGGTAGCCCCGGCGGAATCCGCCGCCGTCCCGGCCAAGGCAGAGGCGAAAAGTAAGAGCACGGCCGCGGTCAGCGATCAGACCCCGTCCAAGAGCGGCGCCAAGGGCACGGACGGCCGCCAATTCGCCATTCAGGTGGGGGCCTGCCACTCGCCGGCCTGTGTGGAGCGCTACCGCAAGCTGCTGCTGCCCCACGTGAAATCCGAGGCCATCCAGGTCATCGAGAGAACCGATAAGGAAACCCAGGCCACCATTCAACGCATCCGGGTGATTTCACCGACCAGGTCCGAGGCCCGGAAGGTCAAGGCCGAGTTGGCCGCGGCTGATGCGCGCTTCAAGGATGCCTACGTGGTCGCGCTACGCAAATCGCCCGCCGGCTGATTTCCTCCAGGGTATCCGGCCCTCCCACGCGGAGGGCGGAACACCCGATCCCTCCGCTCCGCACACCTATTATCATATAGCAATTCAGTCCATCATACGCCGATGCGCCAGGCGCGCAGGCCCCAAGGGCCCAGGCGCATGCCGCACCACCATGAACGGGCACGGATCACGCCTGGCGAGGAGCGCCGCGGAGCCTTCTTTCAGGGGAAGGACGATTGAGGCAAAACCGAAGACGGCCGGCGAGGGAAGACATACTGCTTGCCGGGTGGGGCCGTCCCCCGGCTCCAGTCCATGCCGGGGGGTAACGGGAAACGGGGGGGGATGTCGGATAAATGATGGCGCCGGGCTAGAATCCCAGCCGGATCCCGAGAGAGAGCATCTTTCCGTCCACTTCAACGCCCCCGGCGCCCGAGGTGCTGTCCGCGGTGCCCGAGAGCACGTGATAACCGATGTGAACGTCCCACACCGTCGCGAACGGGATGCCCAGGGTGGTGAAAAACTGGAAGATGGAGGCATCGTCGAACGTACCGAAAGCGGCTGGAGCGCTCACGGACGCCTTCCCAAACCCCAATCCCAGGCCGATGTTGATGAACGGCGTGGGCAGGTCCAGAAAAACATCGAAAATCTGAAAATCAACGTCAGCGGTTCCTATACTGGCCGTGTAATCCTCGAATCCAAAGCCCACGAAGAACGGAAAATTGACCGCGAATTTGAATCCGCTCACATCGTCGGCGCTCCCGCCGGAGTCAAACTGATAATTTACCGGAATGTCCGCGGCGATCGAAAAAATCTGGGCCTGGGCGGCTGAGGCGGAGCAGATCAGCGCAAAAGCCGCAGCGAGTCCAATCAGGTTCCTTTTCATGGCACACCTATGGTTCATTCAAGAATCAACGAGTTCCCCTCTCCGCCTTGATACATTGCAATATCCAAGCCCGCAAGTCCGGATCACGGCGCCGGCTGTGTCCTCATCCTACCGCGGGATAGCACGGATTTTGCTTGTACTTCCCAACCGGATGCACTAGAAAAGGTGCTTTTTCTAAAACGCGCACTGGGATGAAGGATGAAACATCTCCTTTCCCTCGAGGACATTGGCCCGGACGAATTGCAGCACATCGTGCGGCTGGCCCTGGAGTTGAAGAAATCCCCACAGCGCTTCCAGGGGCTTCTGAACGGCCGCTGGCTGTTGATGCTGTTTCAGAAATCCTCCACCCGTACCCGCCTGTCCTTCGAGATGGGAATCAAGATTCTGGGCGGGGACGCGGTGGTGATGGATTGGGACAAATCCAACTTCGCCATTTCTCCCATCAGGTACGAGTCAGCCTACGTATCCCGCCACATGGATCTGGTGATGGCGCGCCTCAAGCATCACAAGGACACCCACGCCCTGGCCGAATTTTCCGGTGTGCCGGTCATCAACGGCTGTGATGACAAGTTCCATCCCTGCCAGGCCCTCGCGGATTTATTGACCGTCTATGAGACGGCGGGGGGCTTCGAAGGGCAGACGCTGACCTACGTGGGCATCCACAACAACGTCGCCAACTCCCTGATGATCGCATGCAGCCGGGTGGGGCTGAACCTGATTCTGGTGACGCCCGAGACCAATCCGGCGGCCTCGGACCCGGAGTTGATGAAGCGCGTGGCGCGCGGCGGCAAGATCGTCCAGGCCACGGATTTGAAGGAAGCCATACAGCAGTCGGATTTCGTGTACACGGACACATGGGTGGACATGGAATTTTTCGACGACGATGACTTCCAGGCGGAAAAGGAGCGGCGCATCGCGGCCCTGCTTCCGTATCAGTTGAACAAGGAAAATCTGGCGGGAAGCCAAGCTTACATCCTCCACGATATGCCCATCCATCCGGGCTACGAAATCAGCGAGGAGCTTGTGGATTCGCCCCGTTCCAGAATATACGAGCAGGCGGAAAACAGGCTGTTCGCCCAACAGGCGCTGATGCTGCACCTGCTGGGAGCAGGAGGCTGACTGCGCTCCCGGGGGCTCTCACCCCCTCCTTGCCCAGCCTGGATCCAGGCCCGGGCGATACCTTTTCCAGCAGGAAAATTCTGCGCGCCGATGGGAACTCGGGTGCGCGGCCCCTCGCTTGGTGCGGGATTTGCTTGGAACACGATTGACCAAAAGCTGGCCTGCTGATGTCTCAAGCGGGTCGAGCCCGGCATCAGGCTCCACAACCGGAGGAACCACACATGCCCATTGAAGTGACCGGGCACGGCGCGAGTCCGCCCCCGGAAACGAAATTCAAGGCGATTGAAATCAGCAAGAAGGATTTTCTGGAGACCTTTACGGTCTTGCCGGAAAGCCGGTTCCAGACGACTCCGAGCGGGCTTAGGATCGCCGTGTTGTCCGAGGGCGAGGGAGAGCCCGTGGCCAACGGGGTGAGGGTGAAGGTCACCTACACGGGCTGGCTGGGGAACGGCAAGAAATTCGACAGTTCCACCCGCAAAAACGAGCCCTTCGAGCTGACTCTCGGCGCCGGGCAGGTGATCCGGGGATGGGAAGAGGGATTGCTCGGCATGAAAGTGGGCGAACGCCGGCAGCTCATTATCCCTCCCGAGCTGGCGTACGGCGACCGCGAGGTGGGAATCATTCCGCCCGGCGCCACCCTGATTTTCAACGTGGAGTTGGTGAGCGTGGAAGGCACCTCCCCGAACCCCAAGGGCAACCTTTCCGTGGTGGCGTAGCCGGTGCCCTCCGGGGCGGGAATCACCAGCGCCACACCCGCCTCAGGAAAGTTCCGGCCACGGCGGCTGGAAGGCCTCCAAATCCTCCGCCAAAAGTATCCCTTCCAGGTCAATGCCGGCGGGCAGATCGCGCAG
>CBDUSX010000312.1:0-3784 GCA_965369935.1 uncultured bacterium | reverse complement strand
ACGCACGCACCCCCGCCGCTTTGTTCAATAGCTATTGTCGCCAATAACGCCGGAATGCCCGCCGCCCGCGCAAGGTACGCCGCAACGGCGGCCGCGGGCTTTGCGCCGAACGGCCGGGGGGCCACAGGTCTTGCAACTGATCGCCGAACACACCCTGCTCGATACCTATCCCGTTCAGCATTACCGTTGGGAAAACGGCCTGCAGGCATTGCTGGTGGCGAACCCCATCAGCCCCGTGGCCGCCTACCTGACCCTCTACTCCGTGGGCAGCGCCTGGGAGCACGACCATCAGCGCGGGCTGGCCCATTTTTTCGAGCACATGATGTTCCGGGAAACGGAGCGGCTGGCCGACGGCGACTTCGACCGCATCATGTCGGAAATCGGGGGGGTGGGACTGAACGCCTATACGTCCTATGACACCACGGCCTACCACGTCAACGTGCCCACGCGGAATTTGGCGCGGGTGATCGAACTGGAGGCGGACCGCATGGCGAACCTGCGGCTCAGCGGCGAATTGATCGAGCGGGAGCGCGGGGCGGTGCTGGGCGAAATGAAGATGTACAAGGACATGCCCTCCGAGCAGTTGTGGGATACGGTGATGGCCACGGCTTTTGCCAGCCATCCCTACCGTCACCCCGTCATCGGCTATACGGAGCAGGTGGAAGGTTTCCGGGACGAGGACTTCGCCGCGTTCTACGAGCAGCACTACGCCCCCAACCGCGCGTTGATCGTGGTGGCCGGGGGCTTCGAGGAGGCGGAAACGCTCGATCTGCTGGAGCGGGCCTATGGCGGCCTGCCCCCCGGCGCCACCCTTCCGGCGGCCTCTCCGGCGGAACCCCCGCCGGAGGAAGACAGGCGCAGCGAAATCACCCACGGAAAAATCACCACGGAAAACCTGATCATGACCCGGCATACGCCGGGGCTGGCCCATCCCGACACGCCGGCTCTGATCCTGCTCAGCTCGCTGTTGAGCGCCGGCCATTCCTCGCCTTTTCATCAACGGCTGGTGCTGGAAGGCCTGGCCACCCATGTGTCCACGACCCTGCTCGACACCGAGATGGCGCTGGCCTCGCCCGGCCTGTTCGTGGTGGACGTGGCGCTGCAACACGGCGTGCCCTCCGGGGCGGCGGAGGAAGCGATCGCCGAAACGCTGGGGCAGTTGGTGCAGGGCGGGATTCCGGAGGAGGAACTCACCCGGGCGGTCAATCAGGTGCGGTTGTCGTTCTATTCCTCCCTCCGTTCGAACATGGCCCTGGCCCGGCAGGTGGGTGGTTATGCCCTGGCCTGTGGAGACCCGCTGTTCGGGGAGAAGTTGCTGCGTGCCGTCCTGGACGTGGATGCGGCGGCGCTGGGCGTGGTGCTGGAACGCTATCTGGTGTCCGCCCCGGGAGTGACGGTGGTGCAGCGGCCCGTAACCGGGGCGCGGCCCTCATGAAGCTGTTCTACCAAAATGTTCCGGCGCTGCCGGTGACTTCTCTGTCGGTGGTGCTGCCCCGCACCGGGGTCTGCCAGGACGCACCCCATTTGCGGGGTGTCTCCCGGCTGATGGGGCGGATGCTGTTCATGGGCGCGGGGGGCCTGAGCAACCGGGAACTGAACGGCCGCCTGGAGCGGTTGGGCGCCACGGTTGGCTGTGCGCTGGCCAACGACAACATCTTCCTGCGGCTGGACACCCTGACGGAAAACCTCGACGCCGCCCTGGAACTGTTCCTGCTGTCGGTGCATGAGCCCAATTTCGACGAGGCGGAGTTCGCGCGCCTGAAGGGGGAGCTCGTCAGCAGTTGGGTCGCCGACCGGGAGGAGCACAAGCAGTTGCGCGCGCAGGAAATGTACATGCAGCGAATCTATCGCGATGCCCCCAACGGCTTCCTGCCCGACGGCACGGACCAGGGCCTGCGGGCCAGCACCCTGGATGACGTGCGGGCGCAACGCGCAAGGCTGTTCGAGGGCGGCGAGCCTTTCCTGGCGGTGCTGAGCGATCTGCCCGACGGCGAGGTGCGGGCGCGCATCGCCGAAAAGGTGGAGTTGCCCCGGCGGCCCAACGGCGGCGACTATCCCTGGGACGGCTTTGTCCCCCCACAGGCCGAAGGGCGGCGGGTCACCATCATTCCCGATCCCGACACCAACACGGATGAGCTGATCCTCGGCACGTTCTCCGCGCGGGAAAAGGACCCGGACTGGCACGTGCACCGCCTGATCTCCTTCATCTTCGGCGGCGACATGAATTCCCGCCTGTTCCGGGTGATCCGGGGGGAGCGCGGCCTGTCCTATGGCGCGAGTTGCTGGTATGAGACCATGACGGGCCGCTGCCCGCGCGACCAGTTGTCGCCGTTTTCCATGTACACCTTTCCCGCGGCGGAACACACGGCGGAGGCATTGCCCCTGCTGATCTCCCTGTACGAGGAGCTGGTCTCCGGCGGGGTGAGCGACGAGGAACTGGCCCTGGCCAAGGACGCGCTCGTCAATTCCCATCCTTTCCTGCGGGACTCGCCGGCCAAGCTGCTGTCCCTGCAGGTGGCCCGGGAACTCTACGGCGTGGAAGCCGACAGCGAGGAGGCCAACCGCGCACGCATGCAAGCCGTGACGCCTGAGGACGTGTTGCGCGTGCTGCGGGAAACCCATCACCCGGAGGGGCTGGACATGGTGCTGCTGGGCGACCTGCGCAGGCTCGAGCCCCTGGTGAAGCAGATCCCGGGCGTCACGCAGGTGGAGGTGAAGCCCTATCCCGAACCGGCGCCGGGCGGGGGAGGTTGAGATGGCCGAATCCACCCAGATCATCCTCGACCCCAGCGCCCACCATCATCGCACCGGCAAGGTCTGGCAGGCCCACCACCGCGAGTGGCTGAGGCGCTTCGCGCCCGTCGAAGTGACCATCGCCGAGGGCGCCCCGGAGGCGGAGGAGGCGGCCCGGCTGAGCGCCATGAAGGGCTTCCGGAAAATCATCGCCGTCGGCGGCGCGGAGACCGCCCATGGCGTCGTCAACGGAGTGATGGGCCTGGCGGAGAGCCACCGCAAGAGCCTCGGGGTGGGCTTCCTCTCCACCATCCGCCCAGGAGACTGGGAACGCACCATCGGCTTTCCGCGCAGGCTCAAACGGCAGGTGGAGGTGCTGCAGGCCGGCCACACCATGCGCTTCGACGTGGGGCGGGTCACCTGCTTTGGCGCCGACGGCACGTCCAGAACCCGCCACTTTCTCAACGGTGCGGGCTTCGGGCTGGGGCCGCAAATAAGGTATGAAATGCGCGCGGGCCGCTCCCATCCGCTGGAAGCCCTGGCCGGTGTGGCCCGGGTGGTGGGAAGTTGCATCCGCGACCTGGGACCGCTGGTGAGGATCGAGGACGAATCCTCCCTGCTCTACGAGGGGCCGTGTCCGATGGGCCTTGTGATGGGCGGGCGTTACTACCCCCTGTTGGGGGAAGTGGCGCCCAAGGCCAGCCCCACCGACGGCGCGCTGGACGCGCTCTGGTTCGCGCCGTCCTCGCGGCTGGACCTGCTTTCCAGTCTGCTGGACTTGCTGCTGTGGCCGGGCAGCGGCGGGCGCCTGCCGGCCAGCGCCCAGGCGGGCGTGATCAAGGCCAGCGCCCCTGCCGGAGCGGTGTATCTGGAAGCGGACGGCCAGCACCTGGGAAGGCTGCCGGCCACCTTTTCCGTCGAGCCCAGGGCCCTGCCGGTGATCGTGCCCCAGGTGGGGGCGAAGCTGAAAAAGCCCGCTTTCGCGCCCCTGCCAAAAACCGGGGACCGCCAGTTGGCCCGCAACTTCAAGCAGCCGGTGGGATTCTAGCTT
>CBDUSX010000311.1:0-3808 GCA_965369935.1 uncultured bacterium | reverse complement strand
CTGATCGCTTTCGGCATCGGCTCGATTGTGGGCATGGCGGCGTTCTCGCGGGCAGTGGGACTGCTGGCGGACGGCTTGTCCGGCGCCAGAATCAATGGCGGCCGCTGGCTGCTCGGCGGAAGCTCCGCGGCGGCGGTCACGGTGGGCTGCTTTTGGCTGCTGTTGTAAGCATGGAACTTCAAGGCAGGGAGTGAACCTGCGCGCCGGAGGAGAGGGGTCCTCAATGCGCCACAAGCCCCGCAGGCCGAGCGCCCGGCGCACGGGCGGCGCAGGCCGGTAATTCACGAATAAGACAGCAACCCACGAAACAGTGAGATAAGGAGGCGGCAGGTGGCAGCGAATCCCAACGGTCCTCTGGCCCGCAACTTCAAGCGGATCGCGCGGCTGGACATGGAAGGCGGCGGACAGGTGGTGGTGCAGGGGGACTACGCCTACATCGGGCACATGAAGCCGCCCCACGGCACCACCATCGTGGATGTCTCCGACCCTGCCCATCCCAAGGTGGTTTCCCACATCGAGCTGCCCGATATGTATTCCCACTCCCACAAGGTGCGGGTGGTGGGGGACCTGATGATCGTCAACTCCGAGCAGAACGACCGGCATTTCCTGCGCAAGGGCTCCGACATTCCCGCTCTGGCGGCGCAACTGGAATCGGAGCTCGGCCGGCAGCCCGGCGAGGGGGAAATCGCGGAGCGGCTGGGGGTGAACGAGGCGGACATGTCCACTCTGCGGGAAGCGGGCGAGCGGGGCTACCAGGACGGCGGTTTCAAAATCTACGACGTTTCCGACAAGGCCAAGCCGCGCCTGCTGACTTTCCAGAAAACCCACGGGGTGGGCGTACACCGCTTCGACTGCGACGAGCGTTATGCCTACATTTCCACGGAAAAGGAGGGGTTTCACGGAAACATCCTGTGCATCTACGACCTCTCCAATCCGGAGCAGCCCGAGGAGGTCTCCCATTGGTGGATGCCGGGACAGCACCTGGCCGGGGGCGAGCAGCCCCACTGGGCCGGCTACAAGAACCGCCTCCACCACACCATGCGGCTGGGGGACAGAATTTACGCCTCGTGCTGGCACGCGGGATTCGCCATCATTGACGCCTCGGACATCACCCGCCCCACCACCATCGCCACCCACGACTACCACCCGCCGGTGCTGGAGCCGACCCACACCATCATGCCCGTGCCCCACAAGATCGAGGGGCGGGAACTGGCCCTGGTGATAGACGAGGAGCACGAGCACATTCAAGGCCAGCCCCACGCCTGCATGTGGCTGTTCGACATCGGCGATCCGGACAACATTTCCGCCCTGTCCTCCTTTCACGTCAGCGAGGCGGACTCTCCCTGGAGCCGTTCCGGGCAGCGCTTCGGCGCGCACCAGTTTCAGGAGCACATCTCCGGCTCCCTGGTCTTCGTCACCTGGTTCAGCGGGGGCCTGCGGGTGGTGGACATCAAGAATCCACTGCTGCCCGAGGAGGTGGGCTACTTTATCCCGGCGCCGGGCAAGGGCCAGCCCCTGCCGCAAAGCAACGACGTGGAGGTGGACGGGCGGGGGCTGGTCTACCTGTTGGACCGCCTGAACGGGCTGGACATTCTCGAGTTCGGCGGCTGATCCGTCCTCCGCCGCCCCGCGGCATATCAGGCACAGAGGAGCGCTCATGGACCTGGAAATCAAAGGCAAGGTGGCGCTGGTCACCGCCGGCTCGAAGGGGCTGGGGCGGGCCAGCGCGGAAGAACTGTCCCGGGAAGGCTGCCGGGTGGCCATCTGCGCGCGCACCACCGCGGAGGTGGAGCGCACGGCGCAGGAAATCTCCGGGGAGACAGGCAACGAGGTGGCCGCGTTCACCGCCGACATGTCAAAAGAAGCGGACATCACCCGGCTGCTGGAGGAAGTGCGCGGCAAGCTGGGCGATCCGGAAATTCTGATCATCAACGCCGGAGGGCCGCCGGCGGGCAACTATGCCAGCACGCCCCCGGAAGAATACCCCAAGGCCATCGAGCTGACTCTGATGAGCGGGGTGCGCCTGACCGACGGCTGCCTGCCCGCCATGCGCAAGGCGGGCTGGGGGCGGATCGTGATGATCTCCTCCATCTCGGTCAAGCAGCCCCTGCCCTTCCTGTTGCTCTCCAACATGGCGCGGGCGGGCCTGATCGGATTTATGAAGACCGTGGCAGGCGAGATCGCGGCGGAAGGCGTGACCATCAACGCCGTGCTGCCCGGCTCCCACCTCACCGACCGCATCCGCTCCACGGCGGAGAAACGCGCCGCGGACGAGGGGCGCTCCCTGGCCGACGTGCTGGCCGATACCGCCGGCGCCATCCCCATGCGCCGCATCGGAGAGCCGCGGGAACTGGCCGCGCTGGTGGGCTTCCTGGCCTCCGGCCGCGCCAGCTTCATCACCGGCACCAGTATTCTGGTGGATGGCGGGGCCTATCAGGGGCTGATGTAGGAAAAAAAAATCTGCGCCTTCCCCGCAGAATAAGATTGCCCCCTGGAATAGCGCAGGGTTAAGCTTGCGCTGTGGTTTGGCATGAAGCGTTAAAAGGTGCCGGGCGCGTCCGCCCGTTCCCGCGAAACGTGGGTACGGCAGCGGTCGATACGCCGGGACGTGCCGCCAAAAATCCCTCGCGGGGCTTCGCGTGAAATGCCGCGCGCAATTGCGGAAATGACGCGGATTCACTGGGAGCGTCATGACCTGAAATTCTTTGGAGGGAGGGAACGAGATGGAAAGATGGTTCGAGAGAATTACGGACGTAATGGGCGCTGAGGTCATCATTGATTCTTTAAGAGAGTTGTTGAATAAAGTCGCCGCCTTCGTCCCGCAGTTGATCGGGGCGATCGTGATCCTGCTGTTGGGTTATTTCATCGCCTGGGCGGTGAAAAAAGTGCTGACCAAAGTGCTGAAAAAGATCCATCTGGACGACGCCAGCGAGCGGGTAGGTCTGGCCGAAGTGCTCAAGAAGGCACAGCTCAGGTCCACGGCCTCGGAGATCATGGGCAAAATCCTGTTCTGGGTGGTGTTCCTGACCTTGCTGATTCCGGCCACCGAAACCCTGGGCCTGGAGAAGGTGTCGGAAACCATCGACAGCCTGATCAACTATCTGCCCAACGTGTTGGGTGCCGCATTGATCGTGGTGGTGGGACTGGTCGTGGCCTATTTCGTGCGCAACATCGTCTGGAGCGCCGCGGAAGGTATCGAGTTCCAGTACGCCGAGGCGGTGGGCAGAATGACCTACGGGGTGATGATCATCATCGTCGCCGTGCTGGCGGTGGGCCAACTGCAAATCGAGACCGAGTTGTTAAAATCTGTGATCCAGATTGTCCTGTTCGCCGCGGGCGCCGCCGTCGCCATTGCGGTTGGCTTCGGCTCCCAGGGGCTGGCGCGCAATGTGATGGCGGGGCTCTACCTGCAGGAGCAATTCAAGAAGGGCGCAAAAGTGGAGTTCGATAAGACCGACGGCACCATTGAAGAAGTAGGTACCGTCTCCACGGTCATCAAGACCAAGGCCGGCCAAATGCATGTGCCCAACGGGCAGATGATGGACACGGTCGTCAAGGTCAAGTAGCCTCGCCCGAAAACCCCAACCAAGCTGGCAGCCCGGCGGCCTCCCCGGCCCCGGGCTATGCTGGCTGCCCTCCCCCCCCATTCCCCCACAATTTGCCCTGGTTTTTCCCGGCCTGTCCCCTTTCCGGTTTCGTCCCTGGCTCGGCTTCGCCCGGCCCCGCTCCATCCCCGCCAGGACGACGCGAAACGCCTTTCAATCAAGTGTTTTTGTATTGAATCACACAAAGAAATCAAGTATCCTGG
>CBDUSX010000310.1:0-3809 GCA_965369935.1 uncultured bacterium | reverse complement strand
TTTCATGCCCGTGCGCCGGCCCCGCCCCGCCTCACCCACGGCGGGCGCTCCAGCCGCCGACCACGAACGCCTGAAAAAATTTCGCCGCCCCTGCGAATCCCGCCTCTTGCAACAGTTCCAGGATGCGCGCTTCAGGCACGTAATGGTTGGCCCCCAGCCGGCGCTCCATGCGCTCATCCACCTCGCCGGCGGCCATGCCCATGCCCAACTGATAATGTTTCCAGGCCGCGATGGTCTCGTCGAAAGCCGGCGAGGGCCGCGCTCCGTATTGGGAGACCAGAATCAACGGCGATCCGGGTCTCAACCGGGCCGCGATGGCGCGCAGGAAATCCAGCATGGTTCCGTCGTCGGGCAGAAAATGCATCACCAGCACGGCCGTCGCGCCGTCAAAGGCGGCCTCTTCCGGCAGATCCTGCACCCGCCCCTCGCATAACTCCGCGCGTTCCGCCATGCCGTTGGCGGCCAGGGCCTCGCGCGCCACGGCCAGCATGTCGCCGGAGGGGTCCACGCCGGTAAAGCGCCAGTCCGGGTTGGCCTCGCCCAGGGTCGTCAGTTCCTTGCCCGTGCCCGCGCCGATCACCAGCACGTGCCCGGCGCCCGGCAGGGCGTGTTTCAGGGTGGCGCAGGCCATGCGGTGCATGGCCTCGTAGCCGGGAATGCTCTTCGGGGCATGGCCGTCGTAGCGCGCGGCGCGCTCGGCGGACCAGCCGCTCTTCCCGGACTCTTCCATCCGCCTGCTCCTGAAATACCGGCCGCCGGGGCGCCTTAACCGACGAAATCCTAACCGAAGAAGCCCTTGCCGCCGGAGGCCAGTTGCTGCATCTGCTCCGTGGGCTGGTAGATCGTGCTGAGGTTCGTGTACTTCTCCGCGGCCTTGACAAGCTCCGCCGGCCCGATGCGGTCCGCATAGCGCAGCAGGCCACCCCGGAAGGGCGGAAAGCCCAGCCCGAAGATCATGGACACGTCCAGTTCCGTGGGGGAGTCCACGATGTTTTCCGTCAGGCAGCGCGACGCCTCGATCACCATGGGCAGCATCATCCGCTCCACGATTTCCTCTCCGGAGATGTTTTCGCTGCCGCCCTTGATCGCCGGCTCGAGTACTTTCAGCACCTCGGGATCGAATATCTTCTGGGGTCTGCCCTTGCGGTCGTTCTCGTAGGCGTAGAAGCCCTTGCCGTTCTTCTGGCCGTAGTAGCCGGCCTCGAACAGCGCCTGCACGGGCGTGGTTCCGGCTGTCTTGCCGCGCTTGCCGGCGGCCTTGGCCATCACGGCGCCGGCGTGAAAGGCGGTGTCTATGCCCACCACGTCAATCAGGTGGGCCGGCCCCATGGGCCAGCCGAATTTCTCCATGGTCTTGTCCAGGAATTCGATGGGCGCGCCCTCACCCACCAGCAGCTGGCAGGCCAGCATGTAGGGCGAGAGCACCCGGTTGACCAGGAACCCCGGGCAATCGTTGACCACGATGGGGGTCTTGCCCATCTTGAGGGCATAGGCCACCACCGTGCCGATGGTGGCGTCGCTGCTCTGCTTGCCCCGGATCACTTCCACCAGCGGCATGCGGTGGACAGGATTGAAGAAGTGCATGCCACAGAAGCGCTCCGGCTTCTTCAGGGCCGTGGCCAGGGAGTCTATGGGAATGGTGGAGGTGTTGGTGGCGATCACCGCGTCTTCGGACACCGCCTTTTCCAATTCCTTGAGCACCGATTTCTTGATCTTTTCATTTTCCACCACCGCTTCCACGGCAATGTCCACCCCGCCGAAATCGCCGTAGGACAGGGTGCCCTGAATGGCGGCCATGCACTTGGCCATCTGCTCCGCGGTGATGCGCCCGCGGCCCAGCTGGCCGTTGAGCAGGCGCGCCGCCTCGTCCAGCCCCTGCTGGACGGCCTCGCTGCGAATGTCCTTCATGATCACCGGTACGCCCCTGCTGGCGGATTGATAGGCGATGCCCCCGCCCATGATGCCCGCACCCAGCACCGCGGCGGTCTTTATGGGCCGTGCCGCGGCGGCGGCGGATTTGGACTTCTTTTTCGTGAACTGATCGGCGTGGAACAGGTTGATCAGGTTTTCCGCTTCCGGGGTTTTGGCCAGGGTGGCGAAGACCTCCGCCTCCTTTTCCAGGGCTGCGTCCCGCTCGTCGGCGGCGGATTTTTCCATCAGCTCCACCGCCGCCACGGGCGCGGGATAATTGCCGCCGGACTGCTGTCCGATGAAGCCCTTGGCCGTGGTGAAAACCATGATGCGCTCGATGCCATTCAGCAGCACGGGGCTGGTCTTGCGCGCGCGATCCTTTTTCCAGCCGTCGTCCGCCATGGCTTGGCGCAGCAGCCTCAAGGCCGCTTCCTCCAGCTTGTCCGGCGCCACCACGGCTTCGGCCAGCTTGAGCTTCAGGGCCTCCTCGGGCTTGACGTCCCTTCCCGAGGCGATCAGCTCGATGGCGTTGTCCTCCCCGATCAGGCGCGGCAGGCGCACCGTGCCGCCGAAGCCGGGGATCAGCCCCAGCTTGACTTCCGGCTGGCCCACCACGGCGTCCGTGGACAGCACCCGGTAGGTGGCGGTCATGGCCACTTCCAGTCCGCCGCCCAGGGCGTAGCCGTTTATCGCAGCCACGGAGGGGTAGGGCAGGTCTTCCATGCGGCTGCCGATGGCTTGGGATTCCCGCAGCCAACTCACGATTTGGCCCTGGGACTCTTTGAACAGGGGCAGGAACTCGTTGATGTCCGCGCCCACGATGAACGCCGGTTTTCCGCTGGTGACGAGCAGGCCTTTGACGGAATTTTCTTTCGCCAGCATTTCCAGGGCCTCGTTCCATTCCGTCAGGGTGAGCCGGTTGATCTTGTTGACGGATGCTTCCTTGAGGTCGAACTGGATCTCCGCGATATCCGCCTCGCGCATGCGGCAGGTGACCGATTTTCCCTCAAATAGCATAGGAATCCCTCTGGTAATCCAGCAATGGATTGACTTGCGCCACGCCCGTTATGTTGCTGGAACTTTCTTACTGAAACGCCGCAATCGCAAGTATGTAACGAAACCATTATAATCCAGCCAGGGAAATTTCATGTAAAAAATGTTTCACGGCCGCTATTTTTATCATGATCCGCCGCATACGACCCCGCAGCCGCGCTTGCCTTCCAGGCCTTTGTCCCAGGAAAGTCCGCGCCGGGGGGCGCCCATGAGCCGTGCGCCGAGCGCCAGGGAAAAGGCCCGCCTGCGCCGGGAGGTGCTGGAGAAGCGAGGCGCCCTGAGCGAAGCCGCCCGCCACGCCGCCTCGCGGAGTATCCTGGACATGCTGGCCGGCCTGCCCGAATTCCGCGCCGCCAGGGGCGTGCACTGCTTTATCAGCCTGGCGGAGGAAGTGGATACGGCCGGCATCTTCGAGGCATGCTGGGAGGCGGGCAAGGCCACCTTCGTCCCCTATCAGCTGGAGGAGGAAGGGCGGCTGGGATGGGCCCGCAGAAACCCGGAGCATGACCTGGTGGGCGGGCCGTTCAATGTCCCGGAGCCGACGCCGGAAAACCGGCGGCCGGTACCGCTGGAGGAAATAGACCTGGTGCTTGCGCCGGGCGTCGCCTTTGACCGGCGGGGCAACCGGCTGGGTTACGGAAAAGGGTATTACGACGATTTTTTGACCCAAATCGGCGTAGACGGCGTACATGGTACTGAGAACATGCGGAGATTTTCCGGGAAGCGGCCTGTGGTGATCGGGCTGGCGTTTGCGGCGCAGATCGTGCCATCCGTTCCGCGGGAGCCCTGGGACGTGCAGGTGGACGCCATCATCACGGAACAGGAGTTGATCCGCCCTGTGTAGA
>CBDUSX010000309.1:0-3825 GCA_965369935.1 uncultured bacterium | reverse complement strand
GCTTGACGAACCCGTAGTTGGGGCGCAATCTGTTGAGATTCCCCAGTTTGGTAAGATTTAATAAGTTCGAGTTTGCGAAAGATTCGGAAAATGGAAAAAGCCGCTTTCATCACGGGCCATCCGGACGCCTATTATTGGTGGCGTTTTACGCGCCTGCCCGGTTGAATTGACCCACAACCAGGGCGGGCCCAAAACAGGGTCTGCCTTGTCGCCACGGCTGCAGGGCACACGGATTCCCGATGGCCGGACGGCAGCAAAAAGCGGCACCGCACAAGCAAGGCTATGGGGACCCGGAGTCCACATAGCCTTTTTTGTTGTCGGCCATTTTTTCGATACGGAACCAACATGCTGGAGAGAGACGAAATGATTATACCACGGGAACCAAGGCTCACCGCGGAGCAGGAAACGGAGTTGGAGGGGGTGACCGGCGAATTCGGCATCTCACTGCAGAAAATCCAGGGGGAGCACCAGACCGTTTACGCCATGATGGGCGATGAGCGCAACGAACTGCTCATCACCCGCCTGGAGGGGCTGGAATACATCGCCCGCGTGGACACCATTCAGGAGCCCTACAAGCTGATGGCCAGGGACTCCGAGCTGGCCAACCACAAGGTGCGCGTCAACGGCAAGGTCATCGGGGAGGGCTTTACCGTCATCGCGGGGCAGTGCACCATTGACCCCAAAAATCCCAATTTCTTCTACGAAACGGCGCAGGCCGTGAAGGAAGCCGGCGGCGATTTTCTGAGGGGCGGCGTATGGAAACCGCGCACCAGCCCCCATTCCTATCAGGGCGACGTAAAGGCGCTGGAAATCCTGGTGGAAGCCAAGGCCCGCACAGGGCTGCCGATAGACACGGAAGTGATGGAGGCCGAGCACATCAGCCTGGCCCTGGAGGCCGGGGTGGACATTTTCCAGGTCGGCGCGCGCAACGCCCTCAACTACAGTCTGCTGAAGGAAATCGGGCGCCAGATCAAGGGCCGTTCCACCTGCGTGCTGCTCAAGCGCTCCATGCACATGGGCAAGGTCGAGGAGTTCATTCTGGCCGCGGAATACGTGGCCACCCAGGGCAATCCCAACATCATCCTCTGCCCGCGCGGCACCACCCCCACCATGGACGGCTACCGGAACCATCCGGACGAGTCCATCACCGTGCTGCTCAAGGAACGCACTTGGGCGCCGGTAATCGTGGATCCCTGCCACTCGGTGGGCAAGGCGGCCTACGTGCCTTTCGCGGCCATGGCCGCGGCGGCCTACGGGGCGGACGGGCTGATCGTGGAAACCCATGTGGATCCGCGCCACGGCATAGGCGACGACCCCAAGCAGGCCGTGACGCCGGATGTGCTGGCCAAGCTGATCGCAGATGCCAGGGCCGTGCATGAGTTGCAGCGCGGCCATCATGAGCAACTCGCCCAGAGCGCATGAGGCTCTCCGGCGCGGGCGCGGCGGGGTGCGGCCTCCCCTGCCCCGCCCCGGCAATCCGGTCATAATGGCCCCATGGAAGATGCGATCATTCAGGTCCGGAATCTGCGCAAGCGGTTCGGGAACATCACCGCCCTGAACTCCGTCAGCTTCGACATCGCCCGTGGCACCATCACCGCCCTGCTAGGCGGGAACGGCGCGGGCAAGACCACCACCATCTCGCTGCTGCTGGGCCTGCTGCTGCCCACCTCCGGGGAAATCCGCGTGCTGGGCCGGGACATGCTGCGCGAGCGCTACCTGGCGCTGCCGCGCATGAACTTTTCCTCTCCTTACGTGGATCTGCCCTTCCGGCTCACCGTTTGGGAAAACCTGCGCGTCTACGCCCTGCTCTACGGCCTGTCCGGGGTCAATGCCCGCATCGGCGAACTGGCGGAGGAACTGGAATTCACCGACCTGTTGAAGAGGCATTACGGCCAGCTTTCCGCCGGCCAGAAGACCCGCGTGGCCCTGGCCAAGGCGTTGCTGAACGAGCCGGAGCTGCTGTTGATGGACGAGCCCACCGCCTCCCTCGATCCGGACATGGCCGACTACGTGCGGCGCTACCTGACCAGCTATCAGCAGCGCACTGGCGCCACCCTGCTGATGGCCTCCCACAACATGATGGAAGTGGAGCGCATGTGCGGCGAGGTGATCATGCTGCGTGCCGGCGAAGTGGTGGACCGCGGCACTCCGGCCGGGCTGATCGCCCGCTATGGCCGCAAGACCATGGAAGAGGTGTTCATCCACATCGCGCGGGAAGGCGGGGAGAATGGCGGTAGGCGGGGAGCGGCGTCATGAGTTCCGCGCATACGGTTTTCTCCGTGGGCCGGGTGGCGGCCATGGTGCTGCGCTATCTGTACCTGATGCGCTCGTCCTGGCCGCGCATCATCGAAATGATTTACTGGCCCACCGTGCAGATGATCCTGTGGGGCTTCATCAGCAAATTCTTCGCCACCAACTCCTGGTGGGTGGCCCAGGCGGCGGGGGTGCTCATCAGCGCGGTGCTGCTGTGGGACATCATGTACCGCAGCCAACTGGGCGTCTGCCTGATGTTTTTCGAGGAGATGTATTCGCGCAACCTGGGACACCTGTTCGTAAGCCCCCTGCGCATATACGAGCTGGTGTGCGCGCTGCTGACGATGAGCGTGCTGCGCACCCTGATCAGCTTTGTGGGGGCTTCTCTGCTGGCCATTCCCCTCTATCAGTTTTCCATCTACGAGCTGGGTTTTCCGCTGATCCTGTTCTTTTTCAACCTGGTCGTTACCGGCTGGGCCGTCGGGCTGATGGTGGCAGGGATGGTGATGCGCTGGGGGCTGGGCGCGGAAAGCCTGGCCTGGGTGGCCATCTTTGCCATTTCCCCCCTCACCGGCATCTATTACCCCATTGACGTGCTGCCCGGCTGGCTGCAATACGTGGCCCGCTCCATCCCCTCCAGCCACATCTTCGAGGGCATGCGCGCCGTCATGATAGATCAAGAGTTCCGCTTCGACCTGCTGCTCAATGCGGTGCTGCTGAACGCGCTCTATATGGCCGTCGGCATCGCCCTGTTCGTGCAGGCCTTCCGCTCCGCCCGGCAAAAGGGCCTGCTCCTGCAAATCGGGGAATAGCCCCGCGCGCAGGAATCCGCCGGCCCACCCCACAAAACGCTTGACAGCATTCCGTCTTTGCCAGATAGTTAACCATATGGTTAACTATAACGAATCGCGTCTGAACGACGTTTTTTCCGCCATGGCCGATCCGACCCGGCGGGCCATCCTGGCGCGGCTGGCGGAGGGGGGGCTGACCGTCTCCGAACTGGCCGGGCCATTCGAAATGTCCCTTCCGGCCGTGTCCAAGCACCTGCGGGTGCTGGAAAGCGCCGGGCTGATTGGACGGCGGGTGGAGGGGCGCACCCACCATTGCCGGCTGGAAGCCGCTCCCATGAAACAGGCCGCGGACTGGATGGAGGTTTACCGGCGGTTCTGGGAGGAGAGGCTGGACGCCCTGGGCGAGTTTCTTTCCAGCAACGAAATCGAGGAGGAGCAAAAAAATGGAAAATCCGAAGATGAGTGAAGACACCACCCTCGTGCTCACCCGCACCTATCCCTATCCCCGGGAAAAGGTGTTCCGGGCCTGGACGGAGGTGGAGGGAGTGAAGAGGTGGTTCGGGCCCAAGGCATGCACCGTGCCCGAAGCGGAACTGGACGTCAGGGTGGGAGGCCGCTACCGCATCGTCCTTGAGGAGCCGGAGGGCAAGCACATCGTCGGCGGCGAATACCAGGAAATTTCCCCCCCGGAGCGGCTGGTGTTCACCTGGAAGTGGGAGCACACGCCCGAGGACGTGCCCGAAACGCTGGTGACCGTGGAATTCCTGGACAAAGGCGGGAG
>CBDUSX010000308.1:0-3829 GCA_965369935.1 uncultured bacterium | reverse complement strand
GTCTGTTGCATATCCTTCAGCGTTGCCCCGGCCGATGCGCCCAGGGCGCTAAGCTGTTCCATGCCATGCTCCGATCGATTTTTCTTGATGAATAGTGACGCCCCGGCCCCCCGGCCGGGCGGGCGGGCCTAGCGGCGCTCTCCGTACACGGGCGCACCCCGATAGAATATCTTGAAGCGGTCGTTGAAAATGGGGTTGTAGCTCAGCCGCGCCAGCCGGCGTCCTTTCAATGCACCCGCCACGGCCTCTCCCCTCAGCCATGACCAGTGGCTGCCGGTCTGCTCATCCTCCAGCAGGCGCCCGCCCGCGGCGTCCCGCGCCTCCGCCAGCCTGAATTTCAGTTCGCGGCCGTCCAGCCCGCGCTGCCAAGCCGTGGCGGTGCGGGATTCCTTCGAATAATACACGACCAGGGGGGTGCCGTTGAAGCGGTCGTTGACCAGCGGGGTTTTCTCCAGGGCCTTGAAGGGATAGAGCTTGCCCTTGAAGCGCACCACCACGGAAAGCCCCAGGGCATGCACCCGCGCGGCTTCCATGCCCACGTAGCTGCCCATGATGGCCCCGGCCCGGCGGCCGCCCAGCACCCGGGTGTGGGGATAGCTCCGCTTCCACGCTTCCCAGGTGGTGACCGTGGAGGGCATGAACTTGAGCTTTTTACCCTTGAGCGGCCCCTGAAAGGCCGTGCCGGTGACGTGCACCCAGAGGGATTCGGTCTGGCGGTCGTAGAAGACGAAGGAGTCGTTGACCAGCATGCCCTGGTGCCCGAAGCTGAGCACCCGGCCGTCCAGTTTTCGTTCGTACACGACGGACGATTGGCAGAGCGGTCACCAGGACACGGCGATCGGAACGCCGTCAATGGTGTCGTTGCCCAACTCGTGGATGCCCATCACGGCGATGGGGTAGGCCTTGGCCTCCCGGCCATGCGCCACGCCGATCACCGCGTCGCGCGGATGGATCAGCAGCCGCGCTTCCGCCTCCGCCGCGCTGAGCATGGGCGGATCGTCGAACACGGGGAAGGAGTCGCGCCCGATAGAAAAGAACCCGTAGCCCGCCGCGTTATTTACGAACACGACATTTACAAACACGATGCCGGTCAGCGCCGCCATGCAGATTGCCAGCACCGCGCGGGAGAGCCCCGCCGCCCCCGCTGCCTTCAAGTGGCGTCTCCAGGCGCCGGCGGAGAGGGGACGCCCGGCGTCGCCGCGTGGTGGCAGCCCGTGATCCATGGTTCGACTCCGCGTGTGGGGAAGCTTTTAGCCCCTCTAGTACCCCTCGTCCAGGCTGAGCAGGGGAAAGGCGCTGAACACGTGGGGCGCGTCCACGGGCTGGGCTGCGTGCACGTAGGAGGCGTCCAGCTCCTCGAAGGAGGTCAGCCCCATCAGCCCCAGGCAGATGCGCACCTCGTCTTCCAGCAGCTCCAGGGTGCGCACCAGCCCCTCCTGGCCCGCCGCGGCCAGACCCAGGCAGCTCAGCCGGCCCACGCCCACGGCGCAGGCCCCCAGGGCGATGGCTTTCACCACGTCCGAGCCGCGCATGCAGCCGCCGTCCATCATCACCTGGGCCCGCCCGTCCACCGCGGCCACCACTTCGGGCAGCACGTCCAGGGAGCCGCGCCCGTGATCGAGCTGGCGCCCGCCGTGATTGGAGACGTAGATCATCTCCACGCCCAGGTCACAGGCCTGCACGGCGTCCTCGGCGGTGGCGATCCCTTTCAGGATCAGCGGCATGTCGTGCTTGTCCTTGAAGCGCTTCACGTCCTCCCAGCTCAGGGCGGCCTGGAAATCCATCCCCCCGGAGTTTCGCACGCGCCAGGGCTTGATGAAGCGCTTGGCGATGTCGCGCTCGCGGCGGCTGTAGAGCGCCGTGTCCACGGTGAGGCAGAAGGCCGTGTAGCCGTTGTCCTTGGCGCGCTTGACGTGGTCGTCCACAAAGGCGGCGTCGCCCCGCACGTAAAGCTGAAAAATGCGGAAGTTGTCCGCCGCCTCCGCCACCGCTTCCAGGCCCGGGTTGCAGGCCGAGGAAAGGAACTGCGGCACTCCGAACTCCGCCGACGCCTTGGCCGCCGTGGCCCCGCCGCCTTCCGCGAAGTTTTCGATGGAGCCGATGGGCGCCAGGGCCACGGGCAGGCGCACCCGCTTGCCGAACAGGGTGGCGGAGCAATCTATTTTGGAAACGTCCCGCAGCACCCGCGGGCGGAAAGCGACGGAATCGAGCGCCTGCCGGTTGCGCTTGAGGGTGGTTTCCGTTTCCGTGCCGCCCACCAGGTAATCCCAGGAACCCTGGGACAGGTTGAGGCGGGCCACTTTCACGATTTCATGGAGGGTCTGGAACTGGTCTTCGATATTCTGGGCCATGGCGAATCGGAATGGTGTGAAGCCAACAGTGGAGGGCCGCGGCCGTGGAGCCGGAGCGGCGCCGCGGCACGGGCGGCGCGCCCGTTAATTCATTGCAGCTTTCTTTGCCGCGATCGTTTTCCCGGCCCTCAGGCGGGCAGGAGCCCGTAAAACTTGCCCGCGTTTTCGCACACGATCTTGTGGCACACCTCGGGTGGGAGGTGGCCGAACATTTCCTTGATGTACTTCTGGGATTCGGGCCACACGCCGTCGCCGTGCGGATAGTCCGAGCCCCACATCAGGGTGTCCACGCCGATCTCCTCCACCAGCTTGGCCCCGATCTGATCGAACTGGAAGGTGGCCTTGCACTGGCGGCGCCAGTAGTCGCTGGGCCGCATCTTCAAATCAAGGTCCCGGAAGCGGTCTTCCCACTCGAAGTCCATCCGCTCCAGGGCATAGGGAAGCCAGCCGATGCCGCTTTCCCCGAAGGACACCCGGATGTTGGGATAGCGCTCCAGCACGCCCGCGCCGATCACCGCGGCGATGATGTTGATCAAACCCAACTGAAAGCCCGAAACCACGGTGAAGAAGGCCGCCCGGTGATTCATCTGCGGAATGTCCGCGTTGCGGTCCAGGGGCCGGGTGGGGAAGGTATGGAAGTGCAGCGGCAGGTCAATCTCGTGCACGGCCTGCCAGAAAGGCTCCCACATGGGATGCCACATGGGCTCCATGTCCCAGGAGCAGCTCAGCTCCACGCCGCCCAGCCCCAGCTTGGCCGCGCGCCGCATCTCCACGATCGCCGCGTCGATATCGCCGTAGGGCAGGCAGGCCAGGCCGATGTACCTGTCCGGATGGGTCTTGCAGAAATCGGCCAGCCAGTCGTTGTAGATGCGGTACATCTCGTTGGCGGCCTCGTGATCGTTCAGGCGCGAGCCCGCGCCCAGGATGCCGAACAGCACCTCGGCCTGCACGCCGTCGCGGTCCTGATCCTGCAGGCGCAGTTCCGGATCGCTGACGCGGCGTATGCCGTTCTTGCCGTCCCGGTAGAGGTTGGTTTCGGCCATCAGGTCCGCCCGCGCGTGCATGCCGGGCACGTACTTGGCGCCGGAGGGCCCCACACCGTTCATCAGCCCGAAATACCCGCCGCCCTTGGAGACCCACTGCGGCCCGTCCGGCCCGTCGGTCACGTAGGGCATGCGATCCTTCATCTCCTGCGAGGCGTTGGAGGTGAACAGGTCGGGCGGCATCCAGCACAGGTCCAGATGGCAGTCCGCGGAGATGACTTTGTATTCCATGGCCTTGTTCTCCTCGTTGCACGGATTTCAGGCGCCCCGTCTTGCGAGAATTGGCTTCCAAGATTTAGGCTCGTGTCTTGAAGCACCTTACTCCGCCCGGCCCCTGACTGTCCACCACCCGCCGCTGCCTCACCCCCACCCTGACCCTCCCCCGTCAAGGGGGAGGGGATAATCGGCCAGAGGCAAGAACGGTGGGGCGGGCGT
>CBDUSX010000307.1:0-3843 GCA_965369935.1 uncultured bacterium | reverse complement strand
GCCTACCCTCCCGCGTATTCCGCCAGGGAGAACAGCGGCGGGCCCCGCATGGCATCGGAGAGCATTTCGGAGGAGATGTTGGCGCCGGTGATGAAGAGCACGATGCGCTGGCCGCGCAGGGCTTCCCGGTTGCGCCAGGCCGCGGCCAGACCCGCGGCGCCGGAGGGCTCGGCCAGCACGTGGGCGCATTCGGCCAGGGTGTGCACGGCGGACAGCATGTCCTCGTCGCTGACCAGCCAGCCGTCGTCCAGCAGCGCCAGCAGGGCCGCCAGGGCCAGCCGGGGGGGCGTGCCCAGGGCCAGGCCGTCGGCCAGGGTGTCGGAGGGGACGGCCACGGGCTTGCCGGCGTGAAAGCTTTCCACCATCGCCGGGGCGCCTTCCGCCTGCACGGCCACGGCCTTGGCGGTGGGCTGGATGGCTTTCAGGGCCGCGGCGGAGCCTCCGGCGGCGTTTCCTCCGCCCGTGGGCACGATGATGGTGCCCACGCCGGGCAGGGCCTCGGCCACTTCCAGGCCCATGGTGCCCGCCCCTTCCATCACGTCCAGGTTTTCCCCGTCGTCAATGTACAGCCCGCCGTGCCCGGCGCAGTGGGCCAGGGCATGGTCCCGCGCTTGGTCAAGGTTGGCTCCCTTTTCATGCACCTTGCCGCCGAAGGCCTGGATCATGGCCTTCTTCACCGGATTGGCCGGGTGGGGCAGAAAAATTTCCGCCGGCATTCCCAGCAGCCGGGCCGCGTAGGCCACTCCCTGGCCGTGGTTGCCCGTGGAGGTGGTGACCACGCCGGGCACCTCGTCCCGCGCCTGGGCCTGCAGGATGGCGTTGAGGGCGCCGCGCAGCTTGAAGCTGGCGATGGGGCTGGCGGTCTCCAGCTTCAGCCACACGTCCCCCTCCAGGGCGCGGGAGAGAATCTCGGAGCGCACCAGCGGCGTAGGCGGGAAATGCATCGCCAAATCGTGGGCGGCGCGGCGAATGCCTTCCAGGGTGGGCAGGGGGGTCTCCGTCATGGAAGCTCCTTCGCGGAGGCGGGTTTGCGCAGGCGGGCCTCCCGCAGGAGGTACAAGAAAAAGCTATCAGCAAAAGCCGGCGGAGAAAAGCGGGACGCGGGCCTCGGCGGCAGTTGGCCGGACTGAAACACCCCCCGCCGGCGGCGCGGGAGGAGAAAAAAGCGCCGGAAAGCGGCCAATCCGGGTATGATATGATGTTGGCCAAATCGCGGATTTGCGCTAACAGAAAAGCTCCCAAACCGAATTTCAATCACCATCCGGCCTGGAAAATCATGTTGCACCAGAACGTACTGGAAGCAGTGGGCGACACCCCCCTGGTGCGGCTGAACCGCATCAACCGCGGTCTGAAACCACTCATCGCGGCAAAGCTGGAATTCACCAATCCGGGCGGCTCGTTGAAAGACCGCATCGCCCTGGAAATGGTCGAGGACGCAGAGCGCAAGGGCCAGCTTAAGCCCGGCGGCACCATCATCGAGGGCACCTCCGGCAACACGGGGATGGGCCTGGCCATGGTGGGGGCCGTGAAGGGCTACAAATGCATCTTCACCATGCCCGACAAGATGAGCAAGGAGAAGATAGACACCCTGCGCGGCATGGGCGCGGAAGTGGTGGTCACCCCCACCTCGGTGGCCCATGACGATCCGCGCAGCTACCACGCCGTCGCCAAGAGGCTGAACAGGGAAATTCCCAACTCGGTCTTCCCGAACCAGTACGACAATCCGGCAAATCCCCGGGCGCACTTTAAAACCACCGGCCCGGAAATATGGGAACAGACCGAGGGCAAGGTGACCCACGTGGTGATCGGGGTGGGCACGGGAGGCACCATCACCGGCGTGGGCCGCTACCTGAAAGAGAAGAATCCGGACGTTAAAATCATTGGGGTGGACCCGGAAGGCTCCATTTTTTACGAAATGTTCAAGACCGGGAAAACCCCGCAAACCTGGCCCTACAAGGTCGAGGGGGTGGGGCAGGACGAAATGCCGGAGAACGTGGACTTCTCCGTGATTGACGACATTTATCTGGTGGGGGACAAGGAATCCTTCAACCTCACCCGGGATCTCGCCGTGATGGAGGGCATGTTCGCCGGCGGCTCCTCCGGGCTGGCCGTGGCCGCCGCCCTGCGGCTGGCGAAAAAATGCAAGAAATCCGACTACATCGTGGTATTGCTGCCCGACTCGGGCGAGCGGTACCTGAGCAAGATTTTCAACGACGCGTGGATGAAGGAGAACCAGTATCTCGATCCGCCGGTCAAGTTGAACACGACCCAGATTCTCTCCGAGCGGGAAAAGGGCGAGTTGATTTCCGTGTCTTCGAACGCCACCATCGGCGAGGCGATTGACCTGATGCGCGCCCACGGCATCTCGCAACTGCCCGTGATCGCCGAAGGGGACATTCTGGGCGGGCTGGACGAGAGCCATTTGCTGGAACTGCTGCTCAGCAATTCGGAAGCCTGGCATCACAACGTGCTGGAGTTCATGGACGACCCGTTTCCCGAAGTGCCCGAAGACGCGCCGGTGGAAGAACTGGTGTCCCTGCTCGGGCAGAACGTGCAGGCCATTCTGGTGCGGAAGCGCAAGGGAGACCTTTCCATCATCACCAAGTCGGACCTGATCTTCACCCTGCTCAAGGCCGAGAAGGAAGTCCGCGCTTTCAATCCCTGAAAGGCCCCCGCATCGAAAAGGTCATGAAGAATTCCATGAAGTTCGCCACCAAAGCCATTCACGCCGGCCAGCGGCCGGACCCGGTCACGGGCGCCATCATGACGCCCATCTACCAAAGCTCCACCTTCGTGCAGGCGGCGCCCGGGGAGCACAAGGGCTACGAGTATGCCCGCACCGGCAACCCCACCCGCACGGCCCTGGAGGCCAACCTGGCGGCCCTGGAGGGCGGCAGGTTCGGGCTGGCCTTCTCCAGCGGCATGGGCGCCATGGACGCGGTGGTGCGCCTGCTGAAGGCCGGGGACCACGTGGTGGCCTGCGACGACCTGTACGGCGGCTCCTACCGGCTGTTCACCCGCGTGTTCGCAAACTTCGGGATGGAGTTCAGCTTCGTGGACATGGCCGAGGTGTCCGCCCTGGAACGGAGCATCAGCCCCAGCACCAGGATGGTGTGGATCGAGACCCCCACCAATCCGCTGCTCAAGGTGGTGGACATCCAAAAGCTGGCCGAAAAGGCGCGGGAGGCCGGCGCCCTGGTGGTGGTGGACAACACCTTCGCCACGCCCTTCCTGCAGCAGCCCCTGGAGCTTGGCGCGGACGTGGTGGTGCACAGCCTGACCAAGTACCTGGGCGGCCATTCGGACGTGATCGGCGGCGCGGCCATCACCGACAACGAGGAGTTGGCGGAAAAACTGGCCTTCATCCAGAACGCCGTGGGCGCCGTGCCGGGGCCGCAGGACTGCTTTCTGGTGCTGCGCGGGCTGAAAACCCTCCACGTGCGCATGGAGCGCCACTGCGAGAACGCCATGCGCGTGGCCCGCTACCTGGAGGACAACCCGCGCGTGGGCAGGGTGTACTATCCCGGCCTGCCGGACCATCCGCAGCACGAGCTGGCCTCCCGGCAAATGCGGGACTTCGGCGGCATGATCTCCTTCGAGCTTTCCGACGACTCCCTGGAGCGGGCCATACGCTTCTGCGCGGCGACCAAGGTCTTCGCCCTGGCCGAAAGCCTGGGGGGCGTGGAAAGCCTGGTGGAGCACCCCGCCATCATGACCCATGCCTCCATCCCCAAGGACGTGCGGGAAGCCAACGGACTGCGCGACAGCCTGATCCGCCTGTCCGTGGGCATCGAGGACATCGAGGACCTGATCGAAGACCTGGAGCAGGCCCTGGCCGCGGCG
>CBDUSX010000306.1:0-3884 GCA_965369935.1 uncultured bacterium | reverse complement strand
TCTGGTGGCGGCCGTGCTGGCGTTCATCACCACCGGCATCGCCGCGGTGATGTTCATCCACCTGATCCGCATGGCCCTGGCCGGGCGGTTGTCCCAGTCCGAATGGGTGAAGGAATTTCTCCTCGATATGCGCGGCGTGCGGAACCTCCTGGGCATCGCCCTGATCCTGCAGGTTTTCACCTTGTTCGTCTGGTGGGTCTCCCTGCTGTTCGGCCTCGAACCCGCGCAGGCGGCGCTCAACGCGGCCAATGCCGCCTACGGCCCCATGTTCTGGTTTTGGGGTATCGGCCTGGGGCTGGTGATTCCCCTGATACTGGGCGCCTATACGGTCTTGTACGGCCGGAGCGCCAGCGTGCGCTTTGAAGTGAACATGATCTGGCTGACCAGTGGTCTGATCCTGGTCGGAGGATTCATCTTTCGCCTGGCGGTGGTGCTTGGCGGACAGCTGGCATAAAGGGGTGCAAACATGAACGCAGCGAAGCAGACCGAATCGGAGGGCCGCCGGAACTTTCTCAAGACGGCGGGAAAATGGGGCGCCATCGGCGCCGCCGGGCTGGCCGGAGGCGCGCTCTTCAAGGGATTGCGGGAGGCACGCTCCGCCGGCGCTCCGGCGGGCCTGCCCCTGCCTGGGCAAAACGGCGTGCGCGCCCCGGGCGTGGGCGAGCTGGGGCGATTGGACGTGCGGGGCTATCAGGGCCGCAGTTCCGCAACGGGCCTGCCGGCTCTGGGGCGCAGGGCCGTGCCCAGCAGCTGTCTGCAATGCGTGGCCATCTGCGGCGTGGTGGGCTACGTGGAGAACGGCCGCATCGCCAAAATCGAAGGCAACCCCCATGTGCCCAACAACCGGGGCATGATCTGCGCCAAGGCCCAGGCGGGCATCAATCAGGTGTACGACCCGGACCGCATTCTCTATCCCCTGGTGCGGACGGGCAAGAGGGGCGAAGGCAAGTGGAAGCGCATTTCCATGAAAGAAGCCCTGGACCTGGCAGCCTTCGGAGGCAGAATCGCCGGGCGGGAGGTGGAAGGCCTGAAAGCCGTTTACGAGTCGGGCAAGCCCCAGGAATTCATGTTCCACTACGGGCGCAGCCGCATCGGGGCGGCGGTCGGAAATTTTTGCAAAAGCGGCATGGGCAGTTCCACCATCGGCAACCACACCTCCATCTGCGAGACCGGCAAGTGGGTGGGCCAGGAACTGACCACCGGGAAGCACTACGACATCAACGACGTGGCCGACACCCACTACATGCTCGTCTTCGGGGCCAACATGATGGAAGCCCACACCTCCCACAGCTATTTCGCCCAGCGCTGCCTGGAGGGCAGGGAGCACGGTGCGAAGATGGTGACCTTCGACGTGCGGTTGTCCAACACGGCGGCCATGAGCGACGAGTGGGTGCCCATCAAGCCGGGCACGGACCTGGCGGTGATCCTGGCCATCACCAATGTGGTGCTGAACGAGAGGCCCCATGGCGCGCCCCTCTATGACGAGGCGTTCATCCGGCGGTGGACCTCCAGCAATCTGGCGGAACTGAGGGCCCACTACGCGCCCTATACGCCAAACTGGGCGGAGCGGGAAACCGGCGTACCCGCGCAGACGATCCGCCGCATCGCACTGGAATATGGCCAGACCAAGCCGGCCACCATCATCACCTACCGGGGATTCGTGGGACACTACAACGGCGCTTATGCGGAAGTGGCCGCCAAGGCGCTGGAGGCCATCGCGGGCAATCTGATGGTCAAGGGCGGCACCCACATGAAGGTCAGCGGCAAATGGCAGGATCCCTACGCCGCCGTCCGCAAGCAGTTTCCCCAGGCGGCGCGCAAGGCCAAAAAGCTGAAAGTGGTGGACGGGGACGGCGTGGTCCTGCCCACCCACCACGTCAGCCAGCAGGTCTTCGAAATGATCGCCGCCGGCAAGCAGGGCCGTCCCAAGATTTACCTGACCTATTGCTGGAACGGCGCCTACACGACCGGCGACAACGCCCGCAACCGGGAAATCCTGGCCAACGAGACCTATTTCCCGTTCATCATCGCCGTGGACACCGCCATGAGCGAGACCTCCGAAATGGCGGATTTGATCCTGCCGGATGCGACCTACCTGGAAAGGTGGACGGCCGAGGCGCCGCAGTCCTATGCGCTCATTCCGTTCATCCAGTTGCGCCAGCCCATGGCCCGGCCCCTGGGCGAAGCCATGGACATGCAGGATATTTTCATCCAGCTCGCGCGGCGCATCGGCGGCGGCATTGCCAAGCTGCATCCGTTCGATACGGCCGAGGAGTTCATGCGGGCCTCCGCGGAGGCCACGGCCAAAGCCGCCAAAAAGAAGGGCAAGGCGCTGCTGGGCGTGGACGGAAAGCCGATCGCCGGCGATCCGTGGGATTACCTCAAGACCTACGGGGTGATCCTGCAGGGCAACAAGCCCCTGTACCGGGCCCACGAGAAGAAGCTCAAGGCGAAAGACCTCGAGCACGCGGTGGTGGACAAGGCCACCGGCACCATCTGGAACCCGGAAAAGGCCCACGTATCCGCCGCCGACGTCAAGGCCAAGGGATATCGCGGGGCGAAGAACGCCTACAAGGGCTACGTCGGACAGATGGTGGAGGGCGTCGCCTACAAGGGCTTCAAGCCGGACAAGTTCAACAAAAGCGGTCTGGTGGAGATCAAGAGCGGATTCCTGGCCAAGGCCTCAAAGCAGGTCTTCAAGGAAATCATACCCTTCCTACGGCCCGACGAGGGATTTTTAAAGGGCCATCTGGCCTCCGGCCTTCCGGCCTGGGTGCCCGTGCCCGAGCACCGGCGCAAGAACGGGGAGCAGCTGGTCTTGACCAGTTTCAAGGTGAACGTGCAGATCCACTCGCGCTCGCAGAACTGCAAGTGGCTGCAGGAGATTTACCATAAGAACCCGGCCTGGATGCACCCGGCCACCGCGCGGCGGCTGCTCGGCCCCGGCGTGAAGGACGGGGACAAGGTGTTCATCACCCAGGCCATGCCGGTCATTTCCGGCTCACCGCAACGGCCGCTGACCAAAGTGCAGCGGATCACCGCGCGGCTGCACTTGACCGAAGGCGTGCATCCCGACGTGGTCGCGGTGAGCTTCCACTGCGGTCACTGGGCCTACGGGCGCTACGCCTGCGGCGAGGCGCTGGAGGCCGCCATCACCGGAGCGTCCGGGGACGGGGAAAACATCTGGTGGCAGAAGGGCGCCTCCAGGGCCAACCTGGACGATCCGACCCGCTGGAGCGATCTGCGGGGGGTGCACCCGAACTGGATCATCCCCAACACGCCGGCCAGGCTGAGCGGCCAGTACCGCTCCAACGACACCCTTGTGAAGGTGAGCCGCGTATGATGAACGCCACCTGGCCGGACACCTTGCGGACGGTCGCCTACGTGTTCGCCCAGCCCATGTCCGTTGACAATCTGGAGCCGTTCTACCTGTCTCCCGGGCTCGTTCCCCTGCTCGGGAGGGAGGCGCGGGCGGACAAGGCGTTGGGCTCCCTGGAAGAACTGGCCGAGGCGCTGGCGGAGGAATACACGCGCCTGTTCGTCGGCCCCTACCATCATTTCCCGCCCACCGAAGGGCTGGCCAGGGGCGACGACCAGTTGCTGGGCGATCAGGCCCTGGAGGTGCAACTGGCCTACGGCAGTTCAGGTTATGAGGCCCGCGTGGACCTGCCCCTGCTGGCGGACCACATCAGCGTGGAACTGGACTTCGTGGCCACCCTGCTTGAGCGCGACGATTGGGAAGCGGCCCGCGGATTCGTGCGGGCCCACCCGGCGGTCTGGGTGCCCGGCTGGGTGTTTTCCTTCTCCTCCCACGCCCGCTACAAGTTCTACCCCGCCATGGGCAGCGCCCTTTGCGGCAGCCTGAAGCAATTCTCCTGAGCGGC